>JAITNI010000270.1 GCA_031290535.1 Zoogloeaceae bacterium | reverse complement strand
TTTTTACGAGTGTAAAAAACACTGGGTGTCTGATAATGCCATATCAGCAACGGCCAAGGAGACCTCTGACATTGTGTTTGATTACTATCTGCTATGCTCGCTGAATCTCAATGACAGACACATCGGCACTAGTCAACCGCTACTTACTCAAGAAATACTTAATTCTATTGAGGTTGACCTCCCGCCCCTTCCCGATCAGCGTGCAATCGCTGCCACGCTGTCCTGCCTTGATGAAAAAATCGCCCTTAACAACCGCATAAATCATCATTTAGAGCAGATGGCACAGGCGATTTTTAAGGCGTGGTTCGTGGATTTTGAGCCGTCAAAACCGTTTACGGAAATCATTCAGGTTTTAGGTGGAGGTACGCCAAAAACAGGATGCATTGAGTATTGGAATGGTTCAATTCCGTTTTTTACTCCTAAAGATACGTCTTCAACCTATGTACTATCTACTGAGAAAACACTGACTGAATCTGGCTTGAATAACTGCAATAGTAAGCTATATCCGACCAATACGGTATTTGTCACAGCACGCGGTACGGTCGGAAAACTTGCTCTTGCTGGTTGCTCTATGGCAATGAATCAATCTTGTTACGCCTTAATTGGAAACAAAGGATATGGACAATATTTTGTTTATCATCTTGCTTTGAATACAGTAGAAAATCTAAAGCATAAAGCAAACGGAGCAGTTTTTGATGCGAAAGTAACAAGAGATTTTGAGGGTGAGATTATTCCCGTGCCTCCAAAAAATGATATTCAGGTGTTTGAGGATAATGTTAGGCCTATTTATAAATCCATTCTGAATAACACTGTTGAAAACCAACGCCTTTCTGCTCTACGCGATACTCTGCTCCCGCGCCTGATGTCTGGCGAGCTGATGCCGTCTTATATGGAGTGCGGCGGCTTGCCGCCGCTTTAGCGATGACACAAGAGACAGCGGCCTATAAAGCGGGAGCAAGCTCCCGCACTCCATATAAGAGCGCGTCTTCAATTGAGGGAATGCTCTAAATGATGATTTACCGCATCATGCCCTCCGTCTTCGGTATAATGCCGCAAGGAGGAAAATTTTATGTCATTTGCAGAAGCGAACTACGAAAATGCGGTGCTGGAAGTGTTCCGCGATCAGCTTGGCTACGCCTATCAGTACGGCCCGGACGTGGCGCGGGATTATGCCAATCCGTTCTTCGAGGACGATCTGCGCCCCGCTTTGCGGCGGCTCAATCCCGAATTGCCAGAGGCCGCCATCGCGGAGGCGCTGGGCAAGCTGCGCCAGTTTGAGGGCAGGACGCTGGTGCAAAAAAATGCCCTCTTCACGGACTACCTCCAGAATGGCGTGCCGGTGAACTTCGTGATGGAGACCCAACGCAAGGAAGACCGGTCGGCGCTTGTGCGTCTCGTCGATTATGAAAACCCGGAGCACAACATTTTCACCGTCGCAAATCAATGGACGATCACGGAAAACAGCGAAAAACGCCCGGATGTGATTGTATTTCTGAACGGGCTGCCCATTGTAGTCTTTGAGTTGAAATCTCCTTCCCGCGAAGAAACCGACGCGAGCGAGGCGTACCGCCAGCTTCGCAATTACATGCAGGAAATTCCCTCTCTTTTTATCTACAACGCTTTTTGCGTCATGAGCGATCTCGCCACCTCCAAAGCCGGAACCCTTACGGCAGGGGAAGATCGTTTCATGGAGTGGAAAACAAAAGACGGCAGTTATGAAAATACGCAATATGCCCAGTTCGATACTTTTCTTGAGGGAATGTTCAGCAAGGCGCGTTTACTGGATATTCTCAAAAATTTTATTTGTTTTTCAAAGGAAAATACGGGCGATGCCAAAATTCTGGCGGGATACCATCAATATTTCGCCGTGCGAAAAGCTGCCGCTTCCACAGTAAAAGCCACCGGAACGGATGGCAAGGGCGGGGTGTTCTGGCACACCCAGGGCAGCGGCAAATCGTTGTCGATGGTGTTTTACGCCCATCTGTTGCAAGAGGTTTTGCATTCGCCCACCCTTTTGGTATTGACCGACCGCAACGATTTGGACGACCAGCTTTTCGGACAATTTTCCCGCTGCGCCGATTTTCTGCGCCAGACGCCGCAACAGGCCGAAAGCCGCGAACATTTGAAGGAACTGTTGGCGGGGCGCGAGGCGAATGGCATTATTTTTACCACCATGCAAAAATTCGAGGAATCCGCCGAACCGCTTTCCGCACGACGCAACATCGTGGTGATGGCGGACGAAGCGCATCGCGGACAGTATGGGCTTGAAGAAAAGGTCGACGCGAAAACGGGGCGGGTGATTCTTGGCACGGCTCGCATCATCCGCGACAGCCTGCCGGGAGCGACTTATATCGGCTTTACCGGCACGCCAATTGCCGCGAAAGACCGCAGCACCATTGAGGTTTTCGGCAACTATATTGACATTTATGATATGACGCAGGCAGTAGCGGATGGCGCGACGCGCCCGGTCTATTACGAAAGCCGCGTGATTCACCTCAAACTGGACGAGGATATTTTGCGGCTCATTGACGCTGAATACGACATCATGGCGCAAAATGCCGACCCTTATGCCATCGAAAAAAGCAAGAAAGAACTCGGCCAGATGGAAAGCATCCTCGGCGCGGAGCAAACGGTGGCCGCGCTGTGTCAGGATATTGTCCGGCATTACGAGGAAACCCGGCAGTTTGAACTGGCGGGCAAGGCGATGATTGTGGCCTATTCCCGCCCGATCGCCCTGCGGATTTATCATGCGTTGCTGGAATTGCGTCCTGAATGGAAAGAAAAAATCGGCGTCGTGATGACAGCGAACAACGACGACCCGGAAGCCTGGAAAAAGATTATCGGCAATAAACGCCACCGCGACGAAATGGCGAAAAAATTCAAGAATAACGATGACCCGCTGAAAATCGCCATTGTGGTGGATATGTGGCTGACCGGCTGTGTCGTGCCATCGCTGGCGACCATGTATGTCTATAAACCCATGTCCGGGCATAATCTCATGCAAGCCATTGCCCGCGTCAATCGCGTCTATCAAAACAAGGAAGGGGGATTGGTGGTCGATTACGTTGGTATCGCGGGCGCGCTCAGGCAGGCGATGAACGATTACACCCAGCGCGACAAAAACCGTTTCGGCGACCCTGACATCGGCAAAACCGCCCTGCCGAAATTCATCGAAAAACTGGAGGTCTGCCGGGATCTGTTGCACGGCTACGATTACGCCGTTTTCATGCGTGACATGGCAACCGATTTGCAACGCGCCAAAGCCATCAGTGGCGGAGTGAACTTTCTTTCCGCGCCGGAAAAGGAAAAGCAGAAGGCGGCGTTCATCAAGGAGGCGATGCTGTTGCGGCAGGCGCTGTCGCTGTGTCGCAGTTTGCTGGACGCCAATCAGCGTTTCGAGGCGGCCTATTTTGAGGCCGTGCGAACGCTGCTGACCCGCATCGGCGGAGGCGGCAAACTGTCCCTGCAAGCCATCAACGACCATATCAATGAATTGCTGAAAGCCAGCATCAGGAGCGAAGGGGTGATTAACCTGTTCGCGGATGTGAACACTGGTTTTTCACTGTTCGATCCGAAGTTCCTTGAGGAAATCGCCCGCATGAAAGAACGCAACCTCGCGGTCGAGCTACTGAAAAAGCTGTTGGCGGAGCAGGTATCGCTGTATCGCCGCACCAATCTCGTCAAATCCGAAAAGTTCTCCGAAATGCTTTCCCGCGCCATGAGCAGCTACCTGAAAGGATTGCTCTCCAATGAAGAGGTGATCGCCGAACTCATGAAAATGGCAAAAGACATGGCGAGCGCCCAGGCAGAAGGCGAGGCGCTCGGCCTTTCCGCCGAAGAGCTGGCTTTTTACGATGCGCTCACCCAACCACAGGCCATCAAGGACTTTTACGAAAACGCCCAGCTAGTCGCCATGACAAAGGAACTGACCGAGCAGCTCCGCAAAAATCGCACTATCGACTGGCAGAAAAAAGCATACGCCCGCGCCGGAATGCGGCGCATGGTGAAACGACTCCTGAAAAAATACAATTATCCGCCAGAAGGCGTGGAAGACGCCATTGCCACGGTCATGGGACAGTGCGAGATGTGGGTGGATAACGGGGGTGGGGAAGCGTAAGAGGAGGGGTTTCCCCGCGTCATGATGGGGACGGAAATGTTGCCATTCCCGCCAGGGCGGAGCGCCCTGCGGCGCGAAAGCATTGCAATGCCAAATTCATATGTTATGACAAATACCCATGCAACTGCGCGTCTGTGTTTGATCTGCGGCGCTTACGGGTTGTGATTCTCCCGGAATCCCTCTAGAATCCCTGCTCCCCTTACACAACGACAACGGAGAAAACAAAATGACACACCAACTTCCCGCCTTGCCCTACGCGCAGGACGCGCTGGCGCCGCACATTTCGCAGGAAACCATCGAGTACCACTATGGCAAGCACCATAACAGCTATGTGGTGAATCTGAACAATCTCATTCCCGGCACGGAGTATGAAGCGCTCGATCTGGAAGCCATCATCAGGAAAGCGCCCGCAGGCGGCATTTTCAACAACGCCGCGCAGGTCTGGAACCACACCTTCTTCTGGAACAGCGTCAAACCCAATGGCGGCGGCGCGCCCAGCGGCGCGTTGGCGGACGCCATCCGCCAGAAATGGGGTTCCTTTGAGGCATTCAGGAAAGCGTTTCAGGCGTCTGCTGTGGGTAACTTTGGTTCCGGTTGGACCTGGCTGGTGAAAAAGGCCGACGGCAGCGTCGACATTGTGAACACCAGCGCCGCCGGAACGCCGCTCACCACCAGCGACAAACCCCTGCTGACGATTGATGTGTGGGAACACGCCTATTACATTGACTACCGCAACCTGCGGCCCAAGTTCGTGGAAACCTTCCTCGAAAAACTGGTCAACTGGGACTTTGCCGCGCAAAACTTCGCTTAAGGCGCAGGC
>JAITNI010000252.1 GCA_031290535.1 Zoogloeaceae bacterium | reverse complement strand
GCATGGTTTTCCTGGTCGACAACGCTGCCCGGTACAGAAGCTAGAAGCTGGGCGCTATTTATCCCCGATCTGTTGCTGTATGTCCTGACACTTCCGACCGGTTTACTGGTTCCGTGGGTTTACGCAGGACTGGCGCAGCTCTCTATCGGCAGCCTTGATACAGGTCACCCATTCCTTGACTGGATGCTGGAAAGATGGTGCGTGCTGACCATCGTCGGGTATCTGCAATGGTTCGTGTTTGTGCCGCGTGTGCTTCGGTTCTGGCGGAAACGGAACCAGCCATAAATCAGTCGCCTCATGGTGGACAGCGCATTCATGCAATCGCACTGATAAGTGCGGCGCTTTGCGCCGGACGAGACAACCGCCGGACTGCGCTGCTACGCTTGTCCAGCCTACGCTGAGGCCGTGCCATTATTTACGGGAATGGCTATAAAACCGCCTGCCTCCCGCGCAAACGGCTAGAATAGGCACATGTCCAGAAATTTCTCCCTGCAACCCCTGCTTGACCTGATGCACGACCGCACCGACGAGGCCACCCGCCAGTTGGGGCGGCTGGTGGCGGCGGAGCAGAGCGCCAGAGGGCGGCTCAAGCTCCTGACCGATTACCGGCAGGAATACGCACGGCGTTTTCAGGCGGCTCAGGCGCAGGGGCTGACCCTGCAAGCCTGGCGGAATTATCAGGAATTCATCGACAAGATCGACATCGCCATCGGCCAGCAGAGCGCCGCCGTGGAGACTTCCACGCAGGAAACGGCGGTTGGGCAGGAACACTGGCAGACGCAGAACAAAAAACTGAAGGCCATCGACACCCTTTCTGTTCGCCACCGGCAGAGCCTGGTGAAAAAAGAAGGCAAGCAGGAACAAAAACAACTGGACGAATTCGCCGCCCGCCATTACCAGAGGCCAGCGGAGGCCGAATAAAGCATCCCGAACCTGCATCCCTCCATGCTATAGTTGCGCCTTCTTTTTCTCCTTTCCGCCCGGCAAATCCGCCATGAATGCCCCAACGCGCCATCATAGCCACAGTCACGAGCACCGTCTCAACCTCCCCGAAGTCCTGACCTGGCTGGTCGAAGACGGCATGGTGCCCAAGGAAGAAGCCAAGGCGCTGCGCTCGGAACGGCAGTTGAAGGGGAGCAGCCAGACGCACCCGCTGATTCTGGTCGCTGAACAGAACTGGACGTCCGGCACTCCCCCCCACAAGCCGCTCACGCTGGAAACACTGACCGAATGGCTGGCCGAGCGTGAGGGCATTCCCTATCAGCATATCGATCCGCTCAAGATCGACTTTACCGGCGTCGCCGATGTGGTCTCCAGCGCCTACGCCGCCCGTTTTTCCATTTTGCCGATCGGCATTGGTTTGCATGAGGTGTCCATTGCCACCTCGGAGCCATTTTTGCGCGAATGGGAAAAGGAACTGGCGCCGCTTCTCAAGAAAAAAATCCGCCGGGTGCTGGTCAATCCGAGCGATGTCAGCCGCTATCTGGTCGAGTTTTTCAATCTCGCCAAGTCGGTCAAAAAAGCGGCGCAATCAGGCGGACATGTCAGCGCCCTGTCCAGTTTCGAGCAACTGGTGGAACTTGGGCGCGCCAACCAGCAACTCGACGCCAACGACCAGCACATTGTGCATATTGTGGACTGGCTCTGGCAGTATGCCTTTGAGCAACGCGCTTCCGACATCCACATCGAACCCCGGCGCGAGGCGGGCATTGTGCGTTTTCGCATTGACGGCGTACTGCATCAGGTCTATCAGGTGCCGATGCCGGTGCTGATCGCCATGACGAGCCGCATCAAGCTTCTCGGGCGCATGGACATCATCGAGCGGCGGCGTCCGCTGGATGGTCGCGTCAAGACCCGGATGCCGGGCGGCAACGAGGTGGAACTGCGCCTCTCCACCTTGCCCACAGCCTTTGGAGAAAAACTGGTGATGCGGATTTTCGACCCCGAAGTGCTGGTGCGCGATTTTACGCAACTGGGTTTTTCCAGGGATGACACGGCGCGCTGGAAGGAAATGACCTCCAAACCCAACGGCATTATTCTGGTAACAGGGCCAACCGGCTCCGGCAAGACGACAACGCTGTATTCCACCCTGAAACAACTGGCGACGCCCGAAGTCAATGTCTGTACCATCGAAGACCCGATTGAAATGATTGAGTCGACCTTCAATCAGGTGCAGGTGCAGCAGGCGGTGGACATGGGCTTTGCCGAAGGCGTGCGGGCGCTGATGCGGCAAGACCCGGACATCATCATGATTGGCGAAGTCCGCGACATGGAAACTGCCCAGATGGCGATTCAGGCGGCGCTGACCGGCCATCTGGTGCTCTCCACCCTGCACACCAACGACGCGCCCTCGGCCATCAGTCGCTTGCAGGATTTGGGGTTGCCGGATTACCTGATTAACGCCACGCTTCTGGGCGTGATGGCGCAGCGCCTCATCCGAACGCTCTGCCCGCACTGCAAGAAAGCCGCGCCCATTACGGAAATAGAACAGGAAATGTGGCGACATCTGGTGCGCCCCTGGAAATCGAACGAGCCGCAACAGCTTTATCATCCGGTCGGCTGTCTGGAATGCCGGATGACCGGCCTTATTGGTCGGGTGGGCATTTATGAGGTGTTGCTCATGAGCGCCGAAATCCGCAAACTGGTGGGCAAGGAAACCATCGTCGCCAAAATCCGCGACCAGTCCAGCCGCGAAGGGATGCGCCCCCTGCGGATTTCCGGGGCGCTCAAGGTGGCGGCGGGGCAGACCTCGCTGGAAGAAGTCATGCGCGTTGCGCCGCCCGTCGATGAAAGCGACCCTTAACCCCCCGGATTTTTGCATTTCCAGTTTATCGGCGATAATAAGCCGTTATAATCTGAAAAAGATCACAAAGGAACCTTCTCATGGCTTTAGAGCTTTTCAACGACGGCAATCATGTCGTCCATGCTTTTTACGATCTGGTGGACGATCAGACGTCTACCGCCGTGCAGTGCAACCAGTTCCTGATTGTCGATAATGGTCACGGCGCGTTGATTGACCCCGGCGGCAACATGACTTACACTGGCCTGTTGATCGACATGCAAAAGCATTTCTCCTCCAAAGACCTGAACTACATCCTGGCCTCGCACCCTGACCCGGACATCATCGCGTCCGTCAACAAATGGTTTGTCGCTTCCAACTGCAAGGTGCTGATTTCAAACCTGTGGACGCGCTTTGTGCCGCACTTCACGACGGGAAAGGACAATTCCAGCCGTATCGTTGGCATCCCGGACGAAGGCGCGATCATTCCGCTCGGTCGCAACAAGATCATCGCCGTGCCCGCCCACTTCATGCACGCCGAAGGGAATTTCCAGTTCTACGACCCGGTCGCAAAAATTCTCTTTTCCGGCGATCTGGGCGCCTCCATCGTCTCGCACCGGCAGGCGGCGGAACCCGTGAAAAATTTTGCCGAGCACATCAAGTTCATGGACGGCTTTCACCGGCGCTACATCGTCTGCGGCAAGGTGTGCCGCTACTGGGCGCAGATGGTGCGCCAACTGGACATTGAACAGATCGTCCCCCAGCACGGCTGCCGCTTTGTGGGCAAAAAGCTGGTCAATGAGTTCATCAACTGGATTGAGCAACTGGAGTGCGGCATTGACCTGATGACCCAGGCTCACTACCAGCTTCCCAGGCGAGCCACTTAAAAAAACCAACAGGCAGGAACAGGCGACAGGACGCGGTTTTCGCGTCCTGTCGCTTTTTTTTGGGGACGCCTCCTCAAACTTTCTTCTTCCACAGAGCCAATCGCATGAACCGCCCAGGCTCCTGCGCGTAGCCCAGCAAATCATTCTCCCCCTGACAGGGCAAGGTTACAAACTGAAGTTTTTGGTAATGTTTGGTAGAATGAATCACTTTCCCGGCGTGGTTTGCGCTGTAGGATATGGGTTGTGTTTCCGAAACCAGTGGGTCATGTTCATGAAAATCGTCCGTAAAATCCAGAGTATTTTGAGGCTGGCGCTGTCTGGCGTGATGCTGGCGGCCTGTTCCGATTCCGCGCCGGATGCGGGGAGCGTGGTGGGAACGGAAGTCTCCGGGGGGGCCTTATCGGGTTACGTCAATAGTGTTGGCATGGAGTTTGTGCGGATTCCCGCCGGGGATTTTTTCATGGGGACATCGCAAGAGCCGCCACATGACTGGGTCTGGGAAGATGAATTTCCAAGCCACTCCATGCACATTAGCGAGTCCTTTTATCTGGGCAAGCATGAAGTGACGCAAAGTGAATGGGAAGCGGTGATGGGCAAGAATCCGAGCCACTTTCAAGGGGCGGATTTGCCGGTGGAAAATGTCTCCTGGGACGACATTCAGATTTTCATCCAGCGTTTGAACCGCAAAGAGGAGACAGAGCGCTATCGCCTGCCAACAGAAGCGGAATGGGAATATGCCGCCCGGGCCGGGACGACTACGTTCTGGTCTTTTGGCAACAAGTCCGCTGGCCAATATGCGTGGTATTCCAGCAATTCCGATCAGCAGACACACCCGGTCGGGCAAAAAGAGCCGAATCCGTGGGGGCTGTACGACATGCACGGCAACGTCTGGGAATGGGTGGAAGACTGGTATGACGAGACCTATTACGCCAAAAGTCCAGCGACGGACGCCACCGGGCCAGCGGAAGGCATCCGGCACGTCCTGCGCGGCGGGGGGTGGGATTGCACCACCGGGTACATGCGCTCGGCCATCCGCAGTTTTGATTTGCCGGAAAACAAAAATGAGCGCAGCGGTTTTCGTCTGGCCTTCTCGTCCGAACTTCTGCCTTCTCCCGTCCCGGATCCGAAAGCGCCCCGTCCCTAAATCCCTTTCGCACCCAATTCCTTTCCGAACAGGCTTCCGGCGTATAATGCCTTCCCTTTGTTTGGGGAGGGCGTGGTGAGCACTTTGGGGTGGATTCTGGTCAGCAGTATTCTGGGCGGCGCGGCGAGTGTGCTGGTGGCGACGTGGCTTGGCAATCTGGTGAAGGCGGAGCGGCTTTCCCTGCTGGTGTCCTACGCCATCGGCGCTTTGCTGGGCGCGGCGTTTCTGGAAGTGATTCCGCACGCTTTTGCCGATGGCAATTCCCCCACGCGGGTTGCCGCGACCATTCTGGCGGGGATTCTGGGGTTTTTTGTGCTGGAAAAACTGGTGTTGTGGCGGCACTGCCACCATGACCACTGCGAAGCTCACGACGCTCACGCGCCCGCGCACGACCACGGGCGTTCCGGCCTTCTGATCCTGATTGGCGACACTTTTCACAATTTTGTCGATGGCATCCTGATTGCCGCCGCCTTCATGCAGGATACGCAACTCGGGCTGGTGACGGCGCTGGCCATCATCGCGCATGAAATTCCGCAAGAACTGGGCGATTATACGGTGCTGCTCCATTCCGGCTATTCACGGCAGAAAGCGCTGGCCTTCAACCTGTTATCCAGTGGCGCGACACTGGTGGGCGGCCTTTTGGCCTATGCGGCTCTGTCGGCGCTGGAATCCTGGATTCCCTACATTCTGGCGGTGGCCGCCGCGAGCATGATTTACGTCGCCGTTGCCGACCTGATTCCGGGGCTGCACAAACGCGCCGAACTGGAAGC
>JAITNI010000213.1 GCA_031290535.1 Zoogloeaceae bacterium | reverse complement strand
AAGTCTGGCGATTGCGGCAACCCCAGCAGGGCGGCGGCCTTGGCCATGATTTCGCCGACCGGGGCGTTCTCCTCAAAGAGCGCGACAATGCGCGAATGCGCCCAGGCCGTCGCGGGCGTCTCCATGTCCGGCTCGCCGAACTGGGGCGTCTCCGCTGGCGTACCCGCGTCGGCGTCCTCAATGCTGGCCGACAACGCGCCGGATTCCAGCAAGGCGTCGCACAATGGCTCGGCGTGTCCGGCGTCGGTCAGAAAGGAGGCGCTGATCCAGGCCATGCTATTTCTTGACCTCGCCCTTGTCGGCCAGACGCTGTTCCAGATAATGAATGCTGGTGCCGCCCTTGATGAAACGGGCGTCCTGCATCAATTCCTGATGCAGCGGAATATTGGTTTTGATGCCTTCCACGCCCATTTCGGAGAGCGCAATCCGCATCCGGCGAATCGCCTGTTCGCGCGTGTCGCCATAGGCAATGACCTTGCCCACCATGGAATCGTAATGGGGCGGCACGACATAGCCTTGATAAATATGCGAATCCACACGGATGCCGGGGCCGCCGGGCGGGTGATAAAAACTGATCTTGCCGGGAAAAGGCACGAACGTGTAGGGATCTTCGGCGTTAATGCGGCATTCGATGGCGTGACCGCGCAGGTGGATGTCGCGCTGCTTGAAGCGCAGTTTTTCGCCCGCCGCGACGCGAATCTGTTCCTGCACGATGTCGATGCCGGTAATGGCTTCCGTCACCGGGTGTTCCACCTGCACGCGGGTATTCATCTCGATGAAGTAAAACTCGCCGTTTTCGTAGAGGAACTCAAAGGTGCCCACGCCCCGGTAGCCGATGCGGCGACAGGCATCGGCGCAGCGTTCGCCGATGCGGGCGGTGGCGCGGGTCGGAATCAGGGGGGCAGGCGCTTCCTCGATCACCTTTTGGTGGCGGCGCTGCATGGAGCAATCCCGTTCGCCCAGATAGACGGCGTTGCCGTACTGGTCGGCCAGCACCTGAATTTCCACATGGCGCGGATTTTCCAGGTATTTTTCCATATACACCGTCGGGTTGCCGAAGGCCGTTTGCGCTTCTGTTCTGGTCATGGTGACGGCATTCAGAAGCGCGGCCTCGGTATGCACCACGCGCATCCCGCGCCCGCCGCCGCCGCCTGCCGCCTTGATGATGACCGGGTAGCCGATGCGGCGGGCGATCTGGGCGATTTCTTTCGGGGCGTTGTCCGGCAACGCGCCGTCGGAACCCGGCACGCAGGGAACGCCTGCTGCCTTCATGGCATCCTTGGCGGAAACCTTGTCGCCCATCAGGCGGATGGTGTCCGCCCTGGGGCCGATGAACACAAAGCCGGAAGACTCCACCCGCTCGGCGAAATCGGCGTTTTCAGAGAGAAAGCCGTAGCCCGGATGAATGGCCTGCGCGTCCGTCACCTCGGCGGCGGAAATGATGGCGGGCATGTTCAGATAGCTTAAGGCCGAAGGCGCGGGGCCGATGCACACCGACTCATCCGCGAGCTTCACATACTTGGTTTCCCGGTCGGCTTCCGAATACACCACCACGGTCTTGATGCCCAGTTCCCGGCAGGCGCGTTGCACGCGCAGGGCAATCTCGCCCCGGTTGGCGATGAGGATTTTTTCAAACATGCTCGGACTCCCGCGAGATAAGCGTTGTTTCGCACATGATCGTCGCCAGTTAGCCGATGATGAACAAAGGTTCGCCAAATTCGACCGGCTGACCGTTTTCCACCAGAATGGCCTTCACCACGCCGGAGGCGTCGGCCTCGATTTCGTTCAGGAGCTTCATGGCCTCGATGATGCAAAGGGTGTCGCCCTGCTTGACGGCCTGCCCCACTTCGACAAAGGCATTGGAGCCGGGCGAGGGGGAGCGGTAGAACGTGCCGACCATCGGCGATTTGACGGTGTGCCCTTCCGGCGTGTCGTCCTCGTCTTCCTCGTCGTCCAGATTGACGGAGGAAGCGCCGCCTGGCGCGGCAAGCGCCGGCGCGACGGGGTAGGGCGCGTAGGAGACGGGCGCGCCTGCGGGCGCGAACTTGGCGATGCGGACTTTTTCCTCGCCTTCCGTCACTTCCAGTTCGGAAATGCCGGATTCCTGCACCAGATCAATCAGCTTTTTGAGTTTACGCAAATCCATGGGGAACCTCTTGAGTTCATAGAAGACGGAAGCGCCGGGGATCGCCCGGTTCAATCCGTGTTGAGTTTGTTGAGAAGATATTCCAGCGCCAACAGATAGCCCTGGTGCCCCAGACCGGAAATCACGCCAATGGCGCGGTCTGAAAAGTAGGAATGCTGTCGAAAGGGTTCGCGGGCGTGGATGTTGGACAGATGCACCTCGACAAAGGGAATGCCAACCGCCGCCAGCGCGTCCCGCACGGCAACGCTGGTATGCGTCCAGGCCGCCGGGTTGAGGATGATGTAGCGCACGCCCTGCACGCGGGCGGCGTGAATGCGTTCGATCAACGCGCCCTCGTGGTTGCTCTGGAAGGATTCCAGATCCACCTCCGCCGTCTCGGCCCGCAGCGCCAGCGCCAAATTGATGTCTTCCAGCGTCACCGAGCCATAATGCTCCGGCTCGCGGCTGCCCAAAAGGTTGAGATTGGGGCCGTTCAAGACCAGCAGACGGGGCCGCAGCGCCGCTTTCGCGCCCGTTTTTGTCGTAGTTTTTTGCTTTGCCATAGAACGCAAGTTTGCCGCAAATCGCGGCAAATATCCAGTTTTACATGCAAACGCGGCGACAAGGGGTTTGTGTTCGCAGAAGTGATGTTCCTTGGCAGAGTCGGCAGCGAAAGGCCGTTTTTACGCTCACAATGACCGCCATTTTGCCGAAGATCGCTGCAAGTTACGCAGGATTGGGTTGCGTCGGGCGATTCGGTTTTCTACCTGCCGCAATCGAAACCCCAACCGCCGCAAACCCCTTCCAGCCTCCCCTTGTCAGGGGAGAAATGTTTTGCTGCGCTTCGCACAGGAGTTATCCGCCCTTCCCGATCAGCGCCTGATACCGTTCCATCAGCGCCGCGACAATTTCGGCCTCGCTGGCTTTGAGCGAAAAACCGTAAGCCTGCATCACCACTTTATCCAGCGTTTTGTGCGCTTTCAATAATTCTGGCGGCATGGTGCGCGGGTCGTAGAGGTCGGCGAGGTTGCTGTCGGGAGACTTCTCCCGCACCGTCAGCACAGCCTTTGCCGCTTTTTCAATGGCGGTTTTTTGCTGGTCTGTCGCCTCTGGCCAGGGGAAATTGTTGTAGACGATATGAATGGAATATTGATAGTCGCTTTTCATCCGCCCGCATATCGCCCTCATCCAGTGGTTGTGAACGCTGGAGGACAAAATCCCAAAATGGTAGGTGCTTGCGTCGGGAACAATCAGCGCGCTCCCGTTTACAATGACTTCCGGGGAAACGAAGCCGATGGGCAAATAATTTCTGTTTTCAGAAGAAACCTTGGGCAGCACCAGCATTGTGCTGTCGGGTTGCCGGATTTCGCCAAACAAATGCGAAGTGCCCGCCAGTTCTTTTGTCTGCGGACGATTGCTCTGGCTTCTGAATTTTTTGCACCGATCAATGCGCGCCAATATAAATTTTGACGCGCGCATTTCAGAGGAAGAAGCGTCTTTCAGCCACAAACACCAGCGCACCCTGTTGTTAATCAACTCTTCTCCGCCGATATATTTACGGAGGAATTTCATGGCTTTTTGATCGGCGCTTTCCAATTGCGTTTTTTCTTCTTCCGATAAAATCAGCGCCCCCTCATCAATCGGCATACTTCCGTAAGACATTTTGGGGGCGTCACAAACCGGCGCTTTCTGGCTTGTCATCAAGACATCAGGCGCGTTCACCAGATAGGGATTGATATTCTTTACTTCGGTTCTGTCTTCGCCGTCGATGATGAAGCGCACAGGCGTAAGGCTTTTTGCGCTGAAGCCAATAATCACGCAATGAACCGCAGCCTTTCCCTTGGCTTCATTGCTCCACTTGAAGGTACGGTAGGCAAAATCAATCTTGACACTTGCCAGCAGGGACTTCCAC
>JAITNI010000211.1 GCA_031290535.1 Zoogloeaceae bacterium | reverse complement strand
AAGTAGAACGACGAAACCTTGAAATCAAGAGCTTCCATGCTTCGACATGCTCACCAAGACCTGAAAAGACAAGCTCACCATGACCGGAAAAAAACAGGCTCACCATGAACGAAATTCTCTGGCACAAATTATGCTCTCCTCTAGGAAAGCAAGCATCGCTTGTAAATACCGCAAAGGAACAGGATCATGAACAGGACACCCTCCCGCAAAGGCGCGGGCTTTACCCTCATCGAACTGATGATCGTCGTCGCCATCATCGGCATTCTGGCCGCCATCGCCATCCCCGCCTATCAGGACTACACCAAACGCGCCCATGTCGCGGAGGGACTGGTGCTCGCCAGCGCCGCCAAGATCGGTATAGCAGAATTTTATGCCTCCAATGGGTACTGGGCAGGCAGTAATGCCTCCGTCGGCCTACCGGGTAGCCAGAGCGTGATAGGGAATGCGGTGATTAAGCTTCTCGTAACCAATAGCCGGATTAACATCATGTATAGTCAGACAATTTTGCCCATAACAGGCGTTTACCCTTCCCCTATGCTTGCGATTCAAGGCCATGATGAAGGCGGTTCAATCTCATGGAACTGCGGCGATCGTACAGGGGGAAAGTCGATAATGACAAACATCCCCAACAAATGGCTCCCCGCCAATTGCCGCCAGTAAAATGAAGGCCAAAGGCGGCGCTTTGACCTCATTTTAGCCCGCCCCAGGCGGGCTTTTTCTTGCGCCAAAGTTCATCAGGGACGACCATGAACCGGGATGGCCGGTTTGACATGTTGCGTTTTGTAGATATAATATGAGTCATGAGACGCTACGCATGGGATTCGGCCAAGGCCACGGCGAACATCAAAAAACATGGCATCCTGTTTGAGGATGCGGCGCTGGCCTGTCACGACCCGCTGGCGCAAACACGAGCCGCCCGCATTGAACGTGGCGAACTGCGTTGGCAAACCATCGGCATGGTCGACGGCTTTTTGCTGTTCGTGGCGCATACCGTGGAAGAACACGGCAACATTGAAGTATGGCGCATCATCAGCGCCCGAAGAACCACCATCAAGGAGCGCAAAGATTATGAGCACAGTTCATTATGAAGCCGACAAGCTGCCGCCTGACCCGACCCGCAAGGCACGGTTAGCCGCCGCATTTGCCAAACCCGAAAGTGAAATTGATTTCTCCGACATCCCGGAAGCGGACGCGGCATTTTGGGCGTCCGCAGTACGAATCGGGCGCGAGAAGCCCCGGAAACGGCAAACGACCATCCGGCTTGACGAGGACGTAATCGAATGGTTCAAGGGAGCAGGCAGGGGCTATCAGTCGCGCATGAATGCGATCTTGCGGGCGGTGATGCTTCGGGATACACGCGCCTGAACGGGGGGAATCAATGTAGCGCCTCACAAAACGAAGACCGCGCGACGCTTGCCAGAAAAACAACAGGAAACCAGAGCAGATTTTTGCCAGGTTTCGCCTGAACTGGGGAAACTTGTGCAGAGTTTCCTGAACGGAAAAGGCAAGCTCACCACGGACGATTTCCACCCGCCCCCCCCGTTCGCCCTGAGCTTGTCGAAGGGCATTCCCTGTCAAAGCAAGGGCTTCGACAAGCTCAGCCCGAACGGCTGAAAGTTGAACGGCGAAAAGTTGAAATCAAGGGCTTCGATGGTTCGACAGCGCTTCAGGGCGAACGGCTTTGTGCAGCGTTTCCCACGCGCATCTCCTCCGCCCGCTTCGGCGCGGCAATGTTAGAATCGCGCCCCATGCGAGTTCTGGGCCTTGAATCCTCCTGCGACGAAACCGGCGTCGCCCTTTATGACACCGAACAAGGGCTGCTGGCGCACGCGCTCCATTCCCAGATTGCCCTGCACGCCGACTACGGCGGCGTGGTGCCGGAACTGGCCTCCCGCGACCACATCCGGCGACTGGTTCCCCTGCTGCGGCAGGTGCTGGCGCAAAGCGGCTCCGCCTTGCAAGAAATCGACGCGGTAGCCTACACGCAGGGGCCGGGGCTGGCGGGCGCGTTGCTGGTCGGCGGCGCGTTTGCCGAAGGTCTGGCCGCCAGCCTCGCTATTCCCACCTTGCCCGTGCATCATCTGGAAGGGCATTTGCTCTCCCCCCTGCTCGCCCCGGAACCGCCGGAATTTCCGTTTGTAGCCCTGTTGGTGTCCGGCGGCCACACGCAACTGATGGCCGTCACGGGCGTTGGCCAGTACGAACTGTTGGGAGAAACGCTGGATGACGCGGCGGGTGAGGCGTTTGACAAAACCGCCAAACTGTTGGGGCTGGAGTACCCCGGCGGCCCGGCGCTCTCCCGGCTGGCGGAGCGCGGGCGGTCTGGCGTCTTCGACCTGCCGCGCCCAATGCTCCATTCCGGCGATTTCAATTTCAGCTTTGCCGGTCTCAAGACGGCAGTCCTGACGCGGGTGCGCGACAAGGCGGAAGATCGACCCGGTTTTTATGCCGACGTGGCGCGGGCGTTTCAGGACGCGCTGGTGGACGTGCTGGTAAAAAAATCCTTCGCGGCCTTGAAACACACGGGGTTGAAACGGCTGGTGGTGGCGG
>JAITNI010000150.1 GCA_031290535.1 Zoogloeaceae bacterium | reverse complement strand
ACGCGTCGCCCGCTTTGCGCCGCCCCGCGAGGTCGCGGAAAATCGGGATTTGGTTCTCGTGGTGCTTTCCTGAGTTGGCGTGGCTGCAATCCACCATGATTTTGTCGCGCAGCCCCGCCTCGCGCACCTGCGGCGCGTGGCCGCCGACCATGTGGCGCACATGCAGCTTGGCGGTTTCGTCCTCGGACAAATCCAGCGTCGGATAACCGTGTTGTTCCAGACTTTTCACGAGTTTCAGGGATTCGGCGCGGTTGGCGACCTGAATGCCCACATACACATGCGCCTCGGCGCGATGATGGTAGCGGTAGTTGAATTCGGTAATGCTGTGCTTGCCGATCAGCGCGACGAATTCTTTGTACGCGCCGGGTTTTTCCGGCAGGGTGACGGCCAGCACCGCCTCGCGCTGCTCGCCAATTTCGGCGCGTTCGGCGACAAAACGCAGACGGTCAAAATTGGTATTCGCCCCGGAAGCAACCGCGACCAGCACCTTGTCTTTCAGTTTATGCAGACAGGCATATTCCTTCGCCCCGGCAATCGCCAGCGCGCCGGAAGGCTCCAGAATCGAGCGGGTATCCTCGAACACATCCTTGATCGCCGCGCAGATGGCGTCGGTATCCACCCGCACAATATCATCGAGCAGTTCCCGGCAGAGACGAAACGTCTCCTCGCCCACCTGCTGCACCGCCGTGCCGTCGGCGAACAGCCCGACCTGCGCGAGCTTCACCCGCTGACCCGCCGCGATGGACTGACGCATGGCATCGGCATCAAAAGTCTCCACCCCGATCACCCGGATTTCCGGGCGCACCGCCTTGATGTAGGAAGCCACCCCCGCCGCCAGCCCGCCGCCGCCAATGGCGACAAACACCGCGTGAATCTCGCCCTCATGGCGCGAATGCTGGCGCAGGATTTCCAGACCGATGGTGCCTTGTCCGGCGATCACCTCCGGGTCGTCGAAGGGATGCACGAAGGTGAGCTGTTGCTGTTGTTTCAGTTCCAGCGCGTGCGTGTAGGCGGCATCGTAGGATTCCCCCGCCAGCACCACTTCGCCGCCGCGCTTTTTGACCGCCTCCACCTTGATGGCGGGCGTGGTGGTGGGCATGACGATCACCGCCCGACAACCGAGATGCGCCGCCGACATCGCCACCCCCTGCGCGTGATTGCCCGCCGACGCGCAGATCACGCCACGCTGTAACTGGTCGGCTGGCAATTGCGCGATCTTGTTGTACGCGCCCCGGAGCTTGAAGGAGAACACTGGTTGCATGTCTTCGCGCTTGAAATAAACCCGGTTGCCCATGCGCGCCGAAAGATTGGGGGCAAAGTCGAGCGGCGTTTCGATGGCGAGATCATAGACCTGCGCGGTGAGGATTTTTTGCAGATAATCGGGAGGCATGGTGGCGTCTTGTCGGGAGGTCAGCGAAACAAAGCCGACATTCTAAACCGTTGCCGGAGAAAGCGCAGCGATGGAAGCGTTTTATTCAGGGTCATTGGTCAAACCGCCCTCTCCTCTAAGAAGAAACTCTGAACAACTTCTAACCGTTCGGGCTGAAGCCCTGTCGAAGCCCTTGATTTTACAGGGAATGCCCTTCGACAAAGCTTCAGGGCGGACGGGATTAATCAGAGGATCCCTAACCTCTTTCCCGCTTTGCGGGCGAGGGAAAGGATTTTTGCCCTTGCGGCGCGATCTCCCCGCTTACCCCATCCTGATTTTGAGCGCCGCGAATTTTTTCGAGACCTGATCTTTCAGTTCCGCAATCTGGACGGGCGGCCATTCGAGCGCGTCGAGCAGATTCTTGATCGCCAGCCCCAGTTCCGTATCGCCTTCGATGGACAACTGGCGATTGAAAAAGAGCGTGTCCGGGTCTTCCTGCCGGGTGAGGAGTTTCAGCAGGGCGTGCAGTTCGCCGCGAAAACACACATCTGCGGGCGCGGCGGACGAAAAGAGCGGCAAAAAAACGCCGTTTTTGCAGGTAAACAGCGCCTCGGCGCCGCCATCCTCGACGGTGGCGCAAAGCGTGCGGCCTTCGCACAGGGTTTGCGCCTCGGCAGGCAACACGCCCAGCCGCACACCCGCATTCAGAGCCAGACAAAGCGCAACCGAGTGCGGCCACTGCGGCAGGCGCTGATGGAACGCCTTGATAAAGGGCGGCAGATGAAATTCCGGGAGGGCGGGGAAAGTAAATGTCATGACCATCTGACAGGGATGAAAGCCGTCATTCTAAACCTTTGTCAGCGCAGTGGCGGCATTATGGACAGAAATTTTATTTAATCATACGCCACCAGATGCCATGATTTCTATTTACCCGGTTGTTCTGGGCGCAACCGTTCCGATGGGACAAGAGCATGACAAAGGAGGTTGCTTTAAAAATGTGTAAAGCGCGCACTGCTACAAAACGATAGCAAGCCGCCGCACCTTATAAAAATCCGCGCCTCTATAGATTGGCATCCTGGTTTTATATTCTCAACATCAAGCGCAAACGTTCCCACCGTCCCGGTGGTGGATTGGGGCGCAATTCGGGGATGAGCGCCTCAACAATACGCTCGCCAATACGATCAAAACGGTATTCGCGCTCAACCAATGCCTGCCCGGCGGCGGCAATGGCATCCGCTTGCATCGGGTTGGCGCGCAAAATGGCAAGTTTTGCCTGCAAATCATCGGGATTTCGATACAGCACCAGATTTTCCATATCCACAAACCCCAGGGCACGATTTTCTGCCTCACCCTGATCGAACGCGCACAGGATGCAACCGCAGGCCATGGCCTCGAAATTCTTGA
>JAITNI010000121.1 GCA_031290535.1 Zoogloeaceae bacterium | reverse complement strand
CAGGAAAAACTGATCAAGTTTGCCACGCGCATACCGATTTTCATGTATCTGACCGATTATCGGGAACGCACCTTGAAAGAGGTGATTACCAGACTTGAACCCGCGCTTTTCAAAAAAGTAACGGGTTTGAAAATCAGTGATTTTGAGTTACTGGTCAGCCTGAATGTTTTCAACAGCGCCTTGATGAACGATGCTGTTTACAAGTTCAAGCGTTATGAGGACGCCAGCCTTTCCTATTCCGGTTTGAACCGGCACGAGGAAGAGAAAAGGATAGGCTTGTACGACACAGCCATCAAAGCCGAAGACGCTGAAGCGATTTGGTCAGCTTGACAAAAGCTGACAGGGAAATGGCCGGGAGATTTATGTGATTGCCTTGGCCTCATCATCCAGAATGGTGATGGTCGTCGAAATCAGCGATTTTTTCCGGGTCGGAATAAAGGCTTTGTGCTACATTGCCATGTAGTGTAACCCGTTTTGTCAGGAGCCTCCTCATGAGTACCGCCACCACGCAAATCTCCGTCCGCATCAGCGCGGATGACAAGGCGCGGCTGAACAAGCTGGCGGCGCTGCAAAAGAAAACGGCTCATGCCCTTGCGGCGGAGGCGATTCAATTTTTTCTGCTGTCCCGTGAACAAGAATTGGCGTGGAATACAAGTTGCCTGGAGTCCCTGCGGGATTATCAGGAAACCGGATTGCATGTGACGCATGAAGAAGTAGATGCCTGGCTGGCGTCGTGGGGAACAGAGGCGGAACTTCCTGCGCCCACATGCCACGAATAATCTATACCCGCCACGCGCTTGCCGATTTAACCAGTTTGCGCGTTATTTTGCGTCAGATCAACCCGGAAGCGGCGCAAAAAGCCATTGCCGCGATTCGGGCGGCGATTCGCCAATCTTGCATTCACCCGGAAAGATTTCGCCCGGTTCCCGACCTGCCGGGGTTTCGGGAAATCATCATTGGTTTCGGCCACAGCGGATACGTCGCCCGTTTTCACCATGCCCCCAATGGCGACATCATCGTCGCCCGCATTCGTCACCAGCTTGAGCGGGCGTGAAGGAGGCGGGGGAATTCCCGTATTTTCACGTTCAGTCCTTGCCTGCATTACAATCCCCCTTCCAACTACTCCCCTTTCCCGCCATGCCCCTCCTCAAACTCGAACAAGCCTCTCTTGCCTTTGGTCATGTTCCCCTGCTCGATCAGGTCGATTTTCTGCTGGATGCCGGGGAGCGGGTGGCCTTGATTGGGCGGAATGGGGCGGGCAAATCTTCCCTGCTGGCGGCGCTGGCGGGGGGGACGGGCAAGGGGTCTCTTGATGATGGGCAGGTGTGGCGGCAGCCGGGGCTGCGGGTGGCCTATGTGCCGCAGGAGCCGCCGCTCACGGCGGGAAAGACGGTGTTCGAGACGGTGGTTTCCGGTCTGGGGGAGACGGCGCGGCGGCTCTCGGAATATCACGCGGTGGCGCACCAGATGGGCGAGGCCGACGCCGACCATGACGTTCTGCTGCCCCGCTTACAAACGCTTCAGCACGAGCTGGAAGCGGCGGGGGCGTGGAGTTGGCAGGCGCAGGCGGATCGGGTGATTGACCGCTTTGGCCTCGTGCCGGAGGCTCAGGTCGGGCAGCTTTCTGGCGGGCAGAAAAAGCGGCTGGCGCTGGCGCAGGCGCTGGTCTTTGCGCCGGATGTGCTGCTCCTTGACGAGCCGACCAATCATCTGGACATCGGCGCGATCGAATGGCTGGAGGATTTGCTGCTGGAGGAGGGCGTCACCCTCTTTTTTGTCACCCACGACCGGCGCTTTCTCGACCGGCTGGCGACCCGCATCGTGGAACTCGACCGGGGGCGGCTCGCCAATTTTCCCGGCGATTTTTCCGCCTACCAGCGCAGGAAGGAAACGTTGTTGCAAGAAGAAAGCCTGCAAAATCGCAAATTCGACAAGCTCCTGAAGGAAGAGGAAGCCTGGATCAGGAAGGGCGTCGAAGCCCGCCGCACCCGCGCGGTGTTTCGCGTGCAGCGGCTGGACAAGCTGCGCGAACAGCGGCAGGCACGGCGCGAACGTCTGGGGGGCGTCAAGATGCAGTTGGCCTCTGGCGAAAAAAGCGGCGAGCTGGTGGTGGAAATGCGCGACGTGGGCAAAGCCTTCGTGGACAGCAGCGCGGCAAAAACCATTGTGCGGGATTTTTCCACCCGCATCCTGCGCGGCGACAAAATCGGCCTGATCGGCCCCAACGGCGCAGGCAAGACGACCCTGTTGCGCCTGATTCTGGGCGAAATCGCGCCGGATTCCGGCACGGTGCGCCGGGGCACGCGGCTGGAAGTCGCCTATTTTGACCAGTTCCGGGCGCAGCTTGACCCGGAGGCGAGCCTGATCAACGTCATTTCTCCGGGGTCCGATTACGTGGAAATCGGCGGCGCGAGAAAGCACGTCATCGGCTATCTGGAAGATTTCCTCTTTGCCCCCGAACGGGCGCGCTCGCCGGTCAAATCGCTTTCCGGCGGCGAGCGCAACCGCCTCCTGCTGGCGCGCCTCTTCGCCCGTCCCGCCAATGTGCTGGTGCTGGACGAACCCACCAACGATCTCGACATGGAAACGCTGGAACTCTTGGAACAACGCTTGCAGGATTACGCGGGCACACTGTTCCTCGTCAGCCACGACCGCGCCTTTTTGGATAACGTGGTGACGCAAACCCTGGTGGCGGAAGG
>JAITNI010000058.1 GCA_031290535.1 Zoogloeaceae bacterium | reverse complement strand
AAAAGTTCCATGAATCCGTCAAAAAAAGCGGGGCGCGACGACAGGCCGCGCCCGCAGGGTTATTCAAGTTTCCCCTGACAAGGGGGGGATTGAGGGGGGGATTGGGGCATGTGCAGTCTAAACTGCCGTAAACCCCTCCCTGCCCTCCCCTTGTCAGGGGAGGAATGATAGGCTGCGCTGCGCGCAGAATGTTTAGGCTGAAATCGTGGAAGGGATGGGTCATCGCCGTAAAATTCAACCGGGGAACAGCGGCAGGGGTAATCCCAATCCCCAGACAAAAACGCCCGCGCCAAAGGCGGCGAGCGCAAGACCCAGCGGCAGGAGTTCCTTGAGACGGGCTTCGTGATGCGCCGCGCCGCTGACGGTGACGAGCAACAGGGTTGCGCCCGCCAGACCGAGGCTGCCGAGCAGTCCGGCAAACGCCAGCACGCCCGCGCCGACCAGCGCCGCCGAACGCAGGGCGCGGCGCGTCATGTGGGAAAACACCCAGCGCGACATCGGGCGCAGAAAGGAATGGAGATCGTCATGGGGACACCGCCGCCAGACAAGCCAGGCGCGCAACAAAACAGCAACGCCCAGAACCGCCAGCAAGCCGCCCAGAAGTTGTGGAAAATATCCCGCGCCCATTCGCATGGCCGTGCCGACAGGGTAACGCCAGGAACCGGCCAGCGTCGCCAGTCCGGTGAGGAAAAACAGGCTGCCCGCAAGGCAATCCGGTTGTCTGAAAAGGGAATCGCGCATGAAAAAATCCTCCTGATCGTCAAGACGCATGGCGGCCAGCGCCAAGGCAGCCCGCCTCACACGAGGAGCGGGTGCAGGAAGGATGGCGGTTTTTCGGCGCAGGCGGAAATAAAAAAAGATGCGTTGTTTATCAGGGCAAACGAAATTTGTTTATCAGCAAGACAAATAAGCAGGGAAGAGCAAAAGGCGCGGCAAAATCTTTTGTTCTGGCGCAAAGCCGGTTAGACTAGGGACGTTTTTCTGACCAATAGGAGAGTTTTACATGAGCCTGAATGTTCGTCCTTATTCATCCAACACCGTTCCGGCCTCGGCGGGCGCGGGCATACAGGGTTCTGTCGAAGCGCACAGGGTGCTCCGCAATACCTACCTGCTGCTGGCCATGACTCTGGCTTTCAGCGGCGCGGTGGCGGGCGTCAGCGCCGCGCTGAATCTGCCCTATCTTGGCCCCGTGATTACGCTGATTGGTTATTTTGGCCTGCTGTTCGCCGTCACCAAATTCCGCGACAGCGGCATCGGCGTAGTGCTGGTGTTCGCGCTGACGGGGTTTATGGGGTACACGCTTGGCCCGCTTATTCACGCCTATCTGGGTCTGGCCAACGGCGCTACGATTGTCACGATGGCGATGGGCGGCACGGCGGCGATTTTCTTCGCCATGTCCGCAATTGCCCTGACAACCAAGCGCGACCTCGGCTTTTTGGGGAATTTCCTCGCGGTCGGGCTGCTGGTGGCCTTTCTGGCGGGTCTGGCCGCGCTTTTCTTCAACGTTCCCATGCTGGCGCTGGCCGTTTCCGCCGCCTTCCTGCTCCTGTCTTCCGGCGTCATTCTCTGGCAAACCAACAGCATTATTCGGGGCGGCGAGACCAACTATGTCATGGCGACCGTGACCCTGTACATCAGCATCTACAACCTGTTTGTCAGCCTGTTGCATCTTCTGGGCGCGTTGAGCGGCGACGACTGATTGTGGGTTGATTGCTGGTTTTTACGCACGCTTGAAAAGCGGAATCCGGTTTTCGGATTCCGCTTTTTTTATGGGTTTCCCTTCCTCTTACTTTGCCAGTGACGCGCCAGATTCTGGCGGGGCGAGGCCCAGGCGTTGGCCGAGGGCGGCTTCGGAGAGGTTGAGGAGTTGCGCGATGGCTTTCAGGTCGTCCGGCAGGGCGGTGTCCTGCCAGCCGTGCGCCAGATGGCGAGCCAGATTGACGGCCAGCACGACATTTTTGACCCTTGGGTGGTCGGCGTGGTCATCGTCAATCAGTTTGAGCAGCAGTTCAGGCAGATGCCAGGCCTTGCACAGGGCGCTCTGGATGTCCCGCGCGCTGATGCCGTGCAGGATTTGCCGTTGCGCCACATCACTGCGTAATTGCGGGTTTTTCTGTTGCAGGGCGCGGACGGACAGCGCCAGTTGGGGCGCGAAGCAGTAGAAGAGCGTTTCGGTCAGGTCATGCAGGAGGGCGGCGAGGACAACTTCTTCCACATTCATGTCCAGCCGCCAGACCGCCCAGTCATAAGCATAACGGGACGCCTGCTGGGCGCGGTGAATGACCCGTAACGCGCCCAGCAGCGCCTGCGGCGGCGCGTCCCTGAGCTTGTCTTCGATGCTGGCAAGATGCTCGAAGCGGGTAAAAAAGGGTTTGATGCCAAGCATCATGATCGCCCCGGCAACGGTGGTGACGTCATGATGCAGGCGTTTGTTGCGGGTGAGCGGCTGGATGTAGGAGAGCACGCGCACGGCCATCAGCGGGTCTTGCAGCACAATGCGGGCGATGTCCTTGCTCGTCACCGTCTCCATGTTGTCGCGGGCGACTTGCAACTGGCGGCAGGTATGGCGCAACACCGGCAATTCCTGCTCGCTGAAATAATTCACCCAGCTACTGATTTCCGGCAGGGGATGATCGAGCATACCTGTCCTCTTCACGTTAAGAATGCGGGCGAACCGCTTGTTATTTCCGCATTCTAATGGAGAGACTGGCGAATGGGGGCGAATTCGCAAGGCGCGCAAAAGAAATTTTCTGACCGCGCCTGTTGCGCCCTACTTCTGAACCGCTATTGCGATTGCCCCGGCGCATGGCGTTTGTAAACACGGGCGCTGCCGTCTGGCAGGATGAGCAGGGTTTCATAGGGCTGTTCCTGCCCTTTGGGGACTTCCATCCCCGGCGACCCGGCGGGCATACCGGGAACCGCCAGACCCAGCGCGGCAGGCTTTTCCCGCAGCAGGCGCTGGATGTCCCCGGCGGGAACATGTCCCTCGAACAGATAGGATTTTCCCGCGATTGTCATTTTTGCGGTATGACAGGAGGCGTAGGTGGCAGGCATTCCCAGTTGGCGGCGGGTGGCGTCCGTGTCGCTGGTTTCATGCACCCGCACCGAAAACCCGGTGGCCTGCAAATGCTTGATCCAGTTGCCGCAACAGCCGCAATAGGGATTTTTGTAGACATCGATGACGGGCAGGGCTTGCCCACTCACAACGCCTGCCAGCAGCAGAAAGAAACCGCCGATGAACCATTTTTCACAAGTACGCATTTTGTGGCTCCTTTTCCTTGTTACGGGTTTGCAGCAGGCGCTTCCACCCGGATGGCGCTGCGTTTGCCCGTGATATTGTATTCCTTGTATATCTTGTTTTCATCTCGCACCCGGAGTGTTTTGGTGCGATACACGCCAGACCAGACAAGCTCGCCGATATGGCATTTTCCTCCGATCCGTACTGGAAACTCACCAAGGCTGTAATCAACATCGGGGCAAATCGGCCAGGTCGCCTCCTTCCACGTCTCCAGGGCGCGGGAGAGATC
>JAITNI010000044.1 GCA_031290535.1 Zoogloeaceae bacterium | reverse complement strand
AACCCGCGTTAAAAATGGGGGAGGTTGCGTTAATTTTTTTTGGGCAAGCAAACCCCGCCACTCAAATCCAAACCCGCCTTAAAACGCGATTGTGGGGTTTTAATTTTTCGGGACAGGACTATACTTTGTGCTGACTATTGACATCTTTCTGCATCTGACCATGAAAAAATTTCTCTTCCCCCTCGTGCTGCTGCTCTCCCTTCCTGCCTTTGTTGCTCAGGCGCAGGTCTATAAATGCACGGTCAATGGCAAGTCGGCCTATTCTTCCACGCCCTGTGAGGGGCAGGCCGAAACGCGGGCGATCAATACGTCGCAGGACAGGGTGACAGAGGCGCAACGCCAGCAGGCGGCGTCCGTGCGGGCACAGGAAGCGCGGGAAGTGGGAGCGGAAGCGGATAAAAAGAACCGTGCGGCAGCGCGTCGGGATGAACTGGCGACGCGGCAGCAACGCGAGGCAGCGGCAAGCGCCGCCCGCGCGCCTTCCGAGGCCGAGCTTGCCGATCAGTGCGTGGATCTCTATCGTCCGCATATGGCCTACCCGCATCCGCGCATTCTGGGGCAAAAGATTACGGGCGGTTCGACCTTCCCGGAAATTGTGGTCAATGTGCGTTCCATCACCAATCCAAAAACCCCGATTGAACGTGATCCGATCACCATCAACGAAAACTTTACCTGCCGCCTGACGCCCGACCGCACCCGCATCAACACGGCTGATTCGCAAGGCTACGTGAAAGATTACAAGGGCGGTGTGCGGCGCTGAATTCCCCTCGCCGCTTGCCCCTCTCCTGCCGAACCCCTTCCCCCTGACCGCGCCTTGCCCTGTCCCGCACAATGCGGGCATGAACACACAAACCTTATTCCACGCCGCACACTCCGTCGCTCTCCCTGCTGAGGGCGGCGTGCCGGAGCGCATCCACCTGATTCCCGCCGGGGAGTTTTGTGGGCGCGATGGGCGCGGGCCGTATCGGCTGGATGCCGATGCCGTACTGGCGGCCTTTGCCGCGCAGGCGGTCGCCATTCCCATTGACTACGAGCACCAGAGCATTCACACCGCCGACAACGGCCAACCGGCTCCGGCGGCGGGGTGGATTGAAGCGCTAGAAGCGCGCGCCGATGGCCTCTGGGGCAAGGTCGTCTGGACAGACCGCGCCCGCGCCTACCTCACCGGCCATGAATACCGCTACCTCTCGCCTGTATTCGAGCATTTTGCGGATGGGCGCGTCATCGCGCTTGATTCTGTCGCGCTGGTCAATCAACCCAATCTGACGCTGACGGCCTTGAACCGTCGGCAAGACCCGCTTTCCCCCTCACCTGAAGGAGCCTCAAAAATGACGCAACAGAATTCCGAAGCCGCCAAGGCCGATGATCTCAAGACCCTGGCCGCCGCGCCGCAGTTCGCGGCCATGAAGAAGGCGCTCACCCTGGGCGACGCCGCCCCGCTGGAAGACGTGTTTGTCGCGGTCAATGCCCGCCTCGCCGAATTGACCCTGCTCAAATCCGAACACGCCCGCATCGCGGCGCTGTACAACGCCGAGCAGGCGCTGAAGAAAAAGGCGGCGGAAGATACGGCGATTGAGGCCGCCAAGGCGGCGCACAAGATTTCGCCCGCCTCCGAGGAAAGCTCCCGCCTGATGTATCGCGCCAGCCCGGACGCCTTCGCCAAATTCATTGAGAGCCAGCCGGTGATTTTGCCGGGGGCGCAAACGTCCAGTCACACGCAGGAACAGCCGCCGAAGGCGGAAAGCAAAAACCCGCTGCTGGCGGATGCCGAAGCCCGTTCCCAACGTGTGCTGTCCTGATTTCTGAACCGATTTTCCAACCTGTAGGAGTTTTGTCATGCCTTATGTAGAAGGAAACACCCTGGGCGATCTGTTGAGCGCCGAAGTGCTCCCCGCCTGGAGCCGGGATACCGTCACGCTGGACGAACGCGACGCCGATTTGCCGCTGGGCACGGTGTTGCAGGCCGGGGCGGACGGCGCAGTACCGTGGGCCACGGGCACAGACGCCATTGGCGTGCTGGCCGAGGCTGTTCCGGCGGGCGCGGCGGGCGTCAAGGTCGCCGTCATTGCGCGGGGCGCGGTGCTGAACAAGGCGCTGATCGGCTTGCCCGACAGTGGCCTGTTCGACGAAGCCGCCGCCTCTCTTGCCGCCAGCGGCATTGTGATTCGTGAAGTTCTTTAACAAGGAGTAATACCATGACGCTGGATGACATTTTCAAAGTCACGTCGCTCACCGATGCGATCGCCAAAATCCCCGTCCCTCCCGGCCTGATCGGCTCGTGGGGTTTGTTTGAGCAAAAGGGGGTGCGGACGACTTCGGTGCTGATCGAAGTTCGCAATGGCCGCCTGTTCCTCGTGCCGGATTCGCCGCGCAGCAGTGATCCGGAGGCCGTTTCTCACAGCAAGCGCGCCGCCTTCCCGCTGCGCGCCGCCCACCTGGCCGCCAGTGATGTCATCCTGCCGGAAGACATTCAGGACATTCGCGGCTTTGGGCAGGAGGGCACGGATTCCGGCCTGAAGTCACAGGCGACGGAAATCAACGACCGCCTGGAAGCGCTGAAGGTCAGCCTGGAGGCGACGCTGGAATATCACCGCATCGGCGCGGTGCGCGGCGTGGTGCTGGACGCCGATGGTTCTGTGCTGGTCAACCTGTTTGACGCTTTTGGGGTCACAAAACAAGCGCTGACGATTCCGTTTTCATCGGCCTCCACCAACGTCCTGCAACTGGTGTTGCAGGCCAAGCGGTTGGCCGAAAAGAAGCTGGGCGGCGTGGCGTATTCCGGTTTCCGGGCGGTGGTCGGCTCCGATTTCTTCGACGCGCTGGTTGGTCACAAGGGCGTTAAAGAAGCCTACGCCAACTGGCAGGCGGCGCAAGACCGGCTGGGCGGCGATCTGCGCCGGGGTTTTGTGTTTGCCGGAGTGGAGTTTATCGAAATCCCGGATGTGGTCGGCGACACGGCCTTCCTGCCCGCCGAAGTCGGCCAGCTCGTGCCGATTGGCCGGGGCATCTTCAAGCAGTATTTTGCCCCGGCGAACTACAACGAGGCCGTCAACACCATCGGCCAGCCCTGGTACGCCAAATCCGAGCCGCGCAAGCTGGGCAAGGGGTACGACATCGAGGCGCAAACCAATCCGCTGACGATCTGTACCTACCCGGAAGCGCTGGTTGAGCTGACGGCAAGCTGACCCCCACGTCCAAAAGTAAAAATCTACTTTTGGCCGGTTTGTTAAGCCGGGAATCACGGGCAAAGCCCGCAATTCCCGGCAGCAAAGGCAACTAAAACGATGGCAATTCTGTACGCCTACCCCCGTGACCTCTACCGCGCCTTTGGCGAGGACGAGATCAATCAGGTGTCCGATGACGACCGCACCGGCACGCCCAATCCGCTGCTGGTCAGGGAAGCGCTGGCGCGGGCTTCGGCGCTGATTACGGCGGCGCTGGTCGGGCGCTACAGGCTGCCGCTGTCAAAACGCCAGCAGTTGCTCACGGACATCTGCTGCGACCTCGCCCGCGAGGCGCTGTATGCGGACAAGGTGCCCAAAGACGTGCGGACGCGGGCAGACATGGCACGGGCGCTGCTGGACAGGATTGCCCGTGGCGAGCTGCGCTTTGACGCCGAATCCCCGGCGGAGGGCGCAAACCTTTCCGACGCGAGGATTGCAAAACGCAAGGAAAGAATGGCATGGCCCTGATTTAATCGTCCAAAAGTAAAAGTCTACTTTTGGCCGGATCAACAAGCCATGAATCGCTGGCAAAGCCAGACGATTCATGGGGGAAATAGCAGGAATCAAAACGCCCCAGCCAGCGGTGGGCGACAAAAGCAAAACACTGGCAGGCTGGCACGGGGTTTTCTCCGCTTTTTTCCTCCGGGGCCAGCCCGGCGCATTGCCCACCGGTCTGGGCGCGGGATTTCCGGTATTCCTTTACCCGCGCCCTGACCGGCAGCCGTCAAACGGTTTTTTTTGAACACAGGAGCCTCACATGCTTGCCACTGGCGAACGCATCATCGAACACCTGAAGACGGCCTGTCCTTCGGTCGGCGGCCACGTGTTCGCAATGGCCGACCTCGCAGAGGTGGAGGAAGCCGGACAAATCGCCCCGGCGCTGCACGTCATCCTGCACAGTTACGCGCCGCCCGAAGTGGTGGGGCGTGACGTGCGCTGGGACGTGGTCTGG
>JAITNI010000040.1 GCA_031290535.1 Zoogloeaceae bacterium | reverse complement strand
TGGGATTGTTGGGGTTGCAGAGCAAAACATGAGGCGTCGCGGCGGCCAGCGCCCGCTTCAGATGGCCAGCGGGCAGGCGCCGCAGTTGATGTCCGGCAGCCTGCCAGGCGGCGGGGTGTTCCGCGTACAGCGGCGCGAGGCAGGCCAGGGTCGCCGGGGGGAAAAGGCGCGGCAGCGCCTGAATGGCGGCCTGCGAGCCGGGCAGCGCCAGCAGGCGCGGATTGCCGTAATAGCGGGCGGCGGCCTCTTCCAGCCCATCCTCCGCTTCCGGCAGACGTTGCCAGACTTCCGGCGGCAAGGGGGGAACAGGCCAGCCCTCAGGATGAATGCCGGTGGATAAATCCAGCCAGCCGGCGCGGGGAATGCCGCTCTCCCGCGCCGCCCGCCGCAGGCCGCCGCCGTGCTCAAGCATGGCCGGAGAGGAGGAGGCCGACCGCGAAAAACACCGTCAGCCACAACCACAGGCCGCGCTCGACCAGACGGAGGGCGGCGCGAATGTGGCGATGGTCGGGGTCTGACCCGTGTCCCAACAGCGGACGGTGTTCCTCCCGCGCTTCCTCATCCTGCCCATAAATGGCGCTGCCGCCCAACAGGACGCCCAGACTGCCCGCGCCCGCCGCCATCACCGGCCCGGCATTGGGGCTTTCCCAGGCGGCGGATTGCCGCCGCCAGCAAAAAAAGGCACGCGAGGGCGAACCGAGCAGCGCGTAGGTGCAGGCCGTCAGGCGGGCGGGAATCCAGTTCAGGAGATCATCCAGCCGGGCAGCCGCCCAGCCGAAGCATAAAAAGCGGGCATTCTTGTAACCCCACATGGCATCCAGCGTATTCGCCAGACGCAACAGCAACGCGCCGGGGCCACCCAGCAGCGCGAACCAGAATAGCGTGGCGAACACGGCGTCATTGCCGTTTTCCAGCACCGATTCCACGCCAGCGCGGGCAATGCCGGTAGCGCACAGGCGACTGGTATTGCGGGAAACGAGGTCGCTCACCGAACGGCGGGCTTCCGGCAGATTATTGGCCGCCAGCGGTCGCCGCACCGCCTCGCCATGCAGGGAGAGACTTTTTGCCCCCAGCGCGAAATAGCACAACAGCACATCCACGTACCACGCCCACCCCGGCTGCATCCTCCCCCAACAGGCCAGACCGACCGGCGGCAATACCAGCAAAAACCAGCCCAGCGCCCCGGAAAACCGATTCCCGCCGCGCCCCCGACGGCCCACGCGATTCAACAACGCCTCCACGCCGTTTGCCAGCGCCCCAAACCCCGACAGAGGATGAAAGCGCCGCGCCTCACCCAGCAAACGATCCATCAACACCGCCGCCAGCGCGGCAAGCGGCAGGTGCAAGGCGGGATGCTGGACAAGGAGTTCGGACATGAAAGGAGAACGCGATGGAAAGATGGGATTCTATAGGGATGCCCCCGAAGGGACAATCCTCTGGTCTCGTGCAAGGTGCCCCCGCGTCGCCTCTTTGTACAGATGCGGCGTGCGTCCACGCGGCGAGGCCGGGAAGGACGCCCGCTGTTTTTACGCGCATTTCTCACCGCCAGGGGAGAAAATCGCCATCTTTCTGTGGCTTTCCCCGCAAAATCCGCTATAATGCGCGGTTTTCCAACCTTGCCCTACCGAATCGCATGGCGGAGGGCTTTTGCCATAAGGAGTGTTCATGCGTCATTATGAAATCGTTTTTATCGTCCACCCGGATCAGAGCGAACAGGTGCCCGCCATGGTGGAGCGCTATCGCGGCCTGATTACCGGCAAGGGCGGGCAGGTGCACCGTCTGGAGGACTGGGGACGTCGGCAACTGGCCTACCCGATCCAGAAAATCCACAAGGCGCATTATGTGCTCATGAATATCGAGTGCGACAACGAGACCCTGGCCGATCTGGAGCATGGCTTCAAGTTCAACGACGCGGTGTTGAGAAATCTCACCGTCAAGATGAAGCACGCCGTGACGACCCCTTCGCCCATGATGAAGGAAGAAAAGTCCAAGTCACTCATCGCCGGACAGGAGAGCGAAGTCGCCGTCGCGCCAGAGACCAATGCCGGGGTAGTAGAATCCCCGGCAGAAGCGCCTCTGGAAGCCTGATTGAATGTTGTTGCGGATGCCAAGGCGCTGAACCAGACCCGGATTGACGGACAGCTTTGCGAGAAAAAACCCCTGCGCCATACGCCCGCCGGTGTGCCGGTGGCCGAAGCCCGATTGCTGCATGAATCGGAGCAGGAAGAAAGCAAATTGTCCCGGCAGGTGAAATGCGAAATTTCCCTGCTCGCGCTGGGCGCTCAGGCGGCCTGGCTGGAAGCGGCTCCTCTGGGAGCGTCTCTGGCGGTCGGTGGATTTTTGGCCGCGCGAAGCCGCAACAGTAAAACGCTCGTGTTACACGTGCAAACCCTCGAATTTTTGGAAGGAAAAGAAAATGGCCAGATTCTTCAAGAAGAAGGATGATGACAAGAAAAAGCGTCGGGGCGGCGGGCTGTTCAAACGCCGCAAGTTCTGCCGCTTTACTGCCGAGAAAGTGGAGCAGATTGACTACAAGGACGTGGATGTCCTGAAGGAATACATCCAGGAAAACGCCAAGATCATGCCCGCGCGGCTGACCGGCACCAAGGCGGGCTATCAGCGGCAGTTGTCTGTCGCCATCAAGCGCGCCCGTTTCCTGGCCCTGTTGCCCTACACCGACAACCACCAGTAAGGAGCGCGCACCATGCAAATCATTCTGCTCGAAAAAGTCGTCAACCTCGGCAACCTGGGGGATGTGGTCAAAGTGAAGGACGGCTACGCCCGCAACTTCCTGATTCCCCAGAAAAAAGCCAAGCGCGCCACCCCGGCGGCGCTGGCCGAATTTGAAGCCCGTCGCGCCGACCTGGAAAAAATCCAGGCCGAAAAACTGGCCGTGGCGGAAGGCGTTGCCGCCCAACTGAATGGCGTCGCCATCATCATCAACCGCAAATCGGCAATGGACGGGCGGCTCTTTGGCTCCGTGACCAATCACGACATCGCCGATGCCCTGAA
>JAITNI010000034.1 GCA_031290535.1 Zoogloeaceae bacterium | reverse complement strand
AATCATTCGCCCTGTGCTTTCCAGAATCATGCTCACGGCGCGGGGAAAATCCCCGTTCAGACGCGGAATCAGGGTGACAATGGCCTCGGCTTCGATCCGCAGGGTGCGCGTTGCCAGCGCAATCGCCTGTTTGGCCTGCGCGGGAGAAAAACGGGACGCGGGGGCGGAAACCGGCGTGGAAGGCGTCAGGGGATTGGAAAAACTCTGGTTCATGGCCGCTTCAGCGTTTATGATAGGTGCGGATTATAACAAACTCACCAACCGTGATGCCCTCGCGCCCAGGCTTTCCATGAATACCCTGCAATTAACGCTCGTCCTGTTGGGCGCTTCCGTTCTGGCGGTGGTGCTGTTCCGGCGCATCAACCTGCCGCCCGTGCTCGGCTATCTGCTGGTCGGCAGCCTGATCGGCCCGCACGCCCTCAACCTGATGCACGACGTCTCGAACGCGCAGCATCTGGCCGAATTCGGCGTCGTGTTCCTGATGTTCTCCATCGGGCTGGAATTCTCGCTCTCCAAGCTGTACACCATGAAGCGCACGGTATTTGGCCTCGGTCTGGCGCAGGTGGCCTTCACCATGCTCGTCATCACGGGCCTGAGCCTGCTGTTCGGGCATTCCTGGCAGGTGGGGCTGGCGCTGGGCGGCATTTTGACCATGTCCTCAACGGCGGTGCTCTCCAAACTCCTGACGGAGCGCATGGAACTGGACGCGCCGCATGGCCGCGACGTGATCGGCGTCCTGCTGTTTCAAGACATTGCCGTGGTGCCCCTGCTGATTTTGCTGCCCTCGCTCTCCAAGCCGCCGGAGCAGATGTTCATGTTGCTGGGGATTGCCTTCGTCAAGGCGGTGTTTGTGCTCTCCCTGATTCTCTTTTTCGGACAGCGCCTGATGCGAAACTGGTTTCACTTTGTGGCGCGGGCGCGGTCTTCGGAAATTTTTGTCCTCAACGTGCTGCTCATCACGCTGGCGCTCGCCTATGTGACCGAACAGGCGGGTCTGTCGCTGGCGCTCGGCGCGTTCGTGGCCGGGATGCTGATTGCCGAAACTGAATACCGCCTTCAGGTGGAAGAAGACATCAAGCCCTTCCGGGATGTGCTGATGGGGCTGTTTTTCGTCACCATCGGCATGAAGCTGGACATGCCCATCCTGCTCAAAAACTGGTGGGCCATTTTTTGCGTGCTGGCGGGGCTGCTCATCGTCAAGGGGCTGGTAGTGGGCTTTGTTTCCAAACGTCTGGGCGCAAGTTCGGGCAACGCCATCCGCGACGCGCTCTGGCTGTGCGCGGGCGGCGAATTCGGCTTTGTGCTGTTGAGCGAAGGCGGCATTTCCCGGCACGTGGAACAGGTGGTGCTTTCCGCGCTGGTGCTCTCCATGCTGCTCGCGCCGTTCATCGTCCAGTACAGCGAACGCCTTGTCACCCGCTTCGCCAGCAGCGAGTGGCTCTTGAAATCCATGCAATTGACCCAGGTCGCGGCGCACAGCATGGCGACGGAAAAACACGCCATCATCTGCGGCTTCGGTAGAAACGGCCAGTTTTTGGCGCGCTTTTTAACCCGCGAAGGGGTGAATTACGTGGCGCTGGATCTGGACCCGGAGCGGGTGCGGGCGGCGGCGGCGGCGGGCGAGAGCGTCGTCTTTGCCGACGCCACACGGCGCGAATCCCTGCTGGCGGCGGGCTTGCAACGCGCCAGCGTCGTCATTGTGTCGGTCGATGATCTGCGTGGCGCGGAAAAAATCCTGCACCATGTCCGCGATTACCGTCCCGACCTGCCGGTGGTGGTGCGCTCCCAGGATGAGCGCGATTTTGAGCGCCTCTCGAAAGCCGGGGCGACGGAAGTGGTGTCCACGTCAATGGAAGTCAGCCTGATGCTGGCCTCGCACGCGCTGGTGCTGATCGGCGAACCCCTGAACCGGGTGTTGCGCCAGGTGCAGGAAATTCGCGGTCAGCGTTACCAGTTGCTGCGCGGGTTTTATCATGGCATGAGCGACCGGGAACGGCAAAGCGACGAAGATCAGCCGCGTCTGCATTCCGTCTGGATGGGGCCGGGGGCGGAGGGCATCGGCCGCACGCTGGAAGACCTCGATCTGGGGGGCGTCGGTTGCGAAGTCAGCGCCATCCGTCGCCGGGGCATCAAGGCCATCGAGCCGACGCCGGACAGTTGCCTGGAAGCAGGCGACGTCGTCGTGCTGCTCGGCCTCACCGCTGATCTGGCGGTGGCGGAAGAACGTTTATTGCGCGGAGCGTAACGATCGTCCTTTTCGTCACAATTCGGAAATCGCTATAATCTTCCCTGAATCAAAAATCCCTTTTCACGACAGGAACCAACATGACAAATGACGTATTGACCGGCAGCGGTCTGGAAGAATGGATGAACCGGCTGGAGGCCGATCTGGAGGAGAGTGGTTCCAGCGCCGCCGCGCATTTGTTGGAACGCCTGCGCGAACGCCCCTTGCGGGCGGATTCTTTGGAGGCGATTGGGCGCTTGCACAGTCTGTGGATGCAGGCGGGGGACGCAGAGGCGGCGCGGGCGGTGATCGATGTGGATGGCGCGGCGCTGGCGCAGGCCGCGCTGCCCGCTGAACAGGCCGACTTGGCGACGCAACTGGCGCTGTACCGGCTCCAGATCGCGGAGTATCTCGACGAGGAAGCCGCGATGCGCTCGGCGCTGACGCAGCTTCGCGCGCTGACGGCGCAGCCCGGCCTGCACCCGGAGCGTTTTTTCCAGACGCAGATTTTTGACAAACTGGAACACAACCGGCTGGAGATCGCGCTGGCGGCGATTGCCCTGCGGCACGCGCTGGAAGAAGCGATCCCGGAACGCGCGCCCTATCGCGCCTGGGATGCCGCCATTTGTCAGGCCCGTTCCGCGCTTGCCCTGTCGCGTCATGAACAGCGGGACAAGGCGAAGGAAGCTGCCGGACAGGCCATCGCCGCCTTGAAGACGGCGGCGAGCGATCAGGATGTGGATGAAAAGGACTGGCTGCGTCTGGGCGACGCGCTGATTGAGATTGCGCCCGAACGTCTGGAAGATTTTCGCCTGCCGGTCACGACACTGACGCAA
>JAITNI010000245.1 GCA_031290535.1 Zoogloeaceae bacterium | reverse complement strand
GCATGTCTTCCGGCAGCGGGGCTTCCCAATGCATCGCAACGCCGCTTTCTGGATGAATCAGCCCCAATCTGGCCGCGTGCAGCGCCTGCCGGGGAAATTCGGGCAAACCAGCGACGGCGCGGCCATACACCGGATCGCCCAGCAGAGGATGCCCCAGATGCGCCATATGTACACGAATCTGGTGTGTGCGCCCGGTTTCCAGACGGCAGGCGAGGAATGTCGCGCCCGGATAGCGGCGCAGCACATGGTAGTGGGTCGTCGCGGGTTTGCCGTTTTGCATGACGGCCATTTTGACGCGCTGGGTCGGGTGGCGGCCAATGGGGGCGTCGACGCGGCCATCGCCCGTCACCGTGCCGACGGCCAGCGCCAGATATTCGCGCTTCACGCTTCTGGCCTGCAACTGGCGCACCAGATCGGTTTGCGCCACCAGCGTCCGGGCCACCACCAAAAGACCGCTGGTGTCCTTGTCCAGCCGGTGTACAATGCCTGCCCTAGGGATGTTCGCCAGATTCGGGGCGTGGTGCAGGAGCGCGTTCAGAAGCGTGCCGCTCCAGTTGCCGCTGCCCGGATGCGTGACCAGCCCCGCCGGTTTGTTGAGAATGAGGAGCGTCTCGTCCTGATACACGAGATCCAGCGGGATGTCTTCCGGCGTTTGCGCCTGGATTTCCGGTTCGGGCAAAGTAGAAAGCGTCAGATGCTCGCCGCCGCGCAGTTTTTTGCGGACATCGGTTTCCGGCAGGCCGTCGAGAGACAGGCGACCCGCCCGAATCCAGCCTTGCAAGCGGCTGCGCGAGTGTTGCGGCAGGAGTCTGGCCAGCGCCAGATCCAGACGTTGTCCGGCTTCATTTTCAGGAACCTGTAAAACCTCGTCCATGCGCGGGTTATAATTTTCAGAATTTTGTTCAGGATTCATCATATGTACAGTGTACCCGGTGTTGGGGCAAACCAGTTGTCCCCGTGTTCGCGTCCCCTCTTTCGCCGTCTGGCGGGCGGGGCGATGGCGCTCCTTTTTTCGCTGATGACCGCTTGCAGCCTGCTGCCGGAAGAAATCGACATGACCGCCGGCTGGTCCGCCAACCGGCTCTATTCGGAAGCCAAGTCGGCTCTGAACGACAACAACTGGGAAGAGGCCATCAAGAATTATCAGAAGCTGGAATCCCGCTATCCGTATGGCCGCTTCGCCCAGCAGGCGCAAATGGAAATCGCCTACGCGCACTGGAAAAACGGCGACGCCGATTCCGCCCAGGCTGCCTGCGACCGCTTCATCAAGCTGCACCCCAACCACCCCAGCGTGGATTATATGTACTACCTGAAAGGGCTGATCGCCTTCAACGGCGATCTGGGTTTCATGGGCTACTTCAATACCCAGGATCAGACCGAGCGCGACCCCAAGTCGGCGCGGGAATCCTTTGCCACCTTGAAGGAGCTGGTGCAGCGCTTTCCCGACAGCAAATATGTGCCGGACGCCACAGCGCGCCTGAATTATCTGGTCAACGCGCTCTCCGCCCATGAGGTGCATGTCGCCCGCTACTACTATCAGCGCGGCGCGTATGTCGCGGCGGCCAACCGCAGCCAGTACGCCCTCCAGAATTATCCCGACACCCCGGCGCAGGAAGAAGCCCTGTACATTCTCACGCTGGCCTACGCCAAACTGGGCATGGAAGACCTGCGCGCCGACGCCGACCGGGTGTTGCGCCTCAACTACCCGAACAGCCTCTATTTTACGCAGGGACTGGAAAAGAAGAAAAAATGGTGGCAGGTCTTTTGAGCGCCCTCCCCTGAAGCCCCTCGCCATGACCCGCCTCACCCCGGCGAACGGTTTTTCCCCTGGGGAAACTCTGAACAGCTCCCAACCGTTCGGGCTGAGCCTGTCGAAGCCCTCGTTGTTACAGGGAATGCCCTTCGACAAGCTCAGGGCGAACGGGGATTATTCAGAGTTTCCCTCACAAGAGGCAATTAAAGGGGATTTGCGGCGGTTCAGCAGGGCAGGCGACGTCTTTTCATGTTAACGAACCAAGGAAGCCCTGAACAATTCCAGGCCGTTCGGACTAAAGCCCTCCGCGCATGGGTGCGCTTGCCGAACCCTCAAAACCCTTGTTTTTACAGGGAATGCCCTTCGACAGGCTCAGGGCGAACGGGTATTATTCAGAGCCTCCCTAACGGACATTTCATCATGCAGATGCGTATCCTGACGATTTTGACCTGGGCCATGCGCCTGTTCATTTTTCTGTTCCTGTTCATCTTCGCCCTGAAGAACACCGCCTCTGTCGAGCTGAACTTCTTTTTTGGCAAGGTATGGGAACTGCCGCTGGTGCTCATGCTTCTGGGCTTTTTTGCCGGAGGCATTGTGCTGGGTGTGTTGAGCATGGTGCCGCCCCTGTTCCGGGCGCGCCGCGCCGCCGCCGCCCTGCGCCGTGATCTGGCGCGGCTTGCCAAATCCAGCGAACAGGCGGAAGTCCCGGTTATTCTCACGCCCCTGGTGGAACCCTGATGGAACTGGAATACTGGCAGCTTTTGCTGTTGCCGTTTTTTTTCGGTCTGGGCTGGATTGCGGCGCGGGTGGATATTCGCCATGTGGTGCAGGAGTCGCGCGTCCTGCCGCGTTCCTATTTTCAGGGACTGAATTTTCTGCTGAACGAACAGCCGGACAAAGCCATTGACGCTTTTCTGGAAGTCGCGCGCGGCGACTCCCAGACGGTAGAACTGCACTTTGCCCTGGGCGGACTGTTCCGCCGTCGGGGCGAGATTGAACGCGCCATTCGGATGCACCAGAGCCTGATCGACCGCGACGATCTGGATGAGGAAATCCGCCTGCAAGCCCTGACGGAACTGGGGCAGGATTATCTGAAAGCCGGGCTGCTCGACCGGGCTGAGGCCATTTTCATCCGTCTCAAGGATTCCTCCCTGCATGAGGAAGCGGAGCATCAGTTGATGGAAATCTATCAACTGGAAAAGGACTGGCAAAAAGCCATTGGCGTCGCGCAGGCGCTGCCCAACCTCTATTCCGGCAAGGAAATCGCCCATTTTTATTGCGAACTGGCAACCCAGGCTCTGATGCGCTCCCAGTTCTGGGAAGCCGAACAGCATCTGACCGAAGCGCTACAGAGACATCGCAAATGTGTGCGGGCCAGTCTGTTGCAGGGCGATCTGGCCGTGCAGAAAAACCAGCCGGATGCCGCCATTGCCGCCTGGCAGCGCATCGAGCAGCAGGACGCGGCCTATCTCGCGCTGGTGGCGCAACGGCTTCTGGACGCCTATCGGCGTCTGGACAAGACGGGCGAAGGGCTGGCGCTCCTGCGCGCCTATCTGGAGCATTACCCCTCTCTGGATCTTCTGGAGAGCGTCTATCAACTGGAACTGGCGGATGAAGGCGAGGATGCCGCCTACCGGCTGGTGCAGGCCGAACTGCAACGCAACCCCTCGCTGCTGGGACTGGAAAAACTCATCAGCGCCCGCCTGCCGCTGGTCAGCGCCGAGAGCCGCGCCGATCTGGAACTGGCGCGTTCCATCGTGCAGGGCTATACCCGCCGTCTGGCGCGCTATCGCTGCGACCATTGCGGCTTTCGCGCCCGCCAGTTCTACTGGCGCTGCCCCGCCTGCGGCGGCTGGGAAACCTACCCGCCCCTGCGCGCGGAAGAATTTGACGCTTCACTCTGAAAATCCCTTCCCACAAACCACGCACAGGCCACATTTAGTTTGGGAAGTTTGGTAAAAGTCCCCCCTGACAAGGGGGGATTCAGGGGGGTTTGGGATTTGTCAGTCTGAACCGCAAGCCCCCCTCCCTGCCCTCCCCTTGTCAGGAGAGGAAGGATTGGCTGCGCTTCGCGCAGGATGATTTTGGAATGAAATTGTTGATGGAATCAACGCTATGACGCTGAAAAATTTATCCTCCGTTCGCCTGCTCGTCGTCGGCGATGTCATGCTGGATCGTTACTGGTTCGGTGAAGTCAGCCGTATTTCTCCCGAAGCGCCTGTTCCGGTAGTAAAAATCACGCGGCTGGAAGAACGTCTGGGCGGCGCGGCCAATGTCGCCCGCAACATGGCCTCTCTGGGCGCGCAGTGTGGCCTGTTGTCCGTGGTGGGCGCGGACGAGGCGGGGCGCTCCGTGCGCCGCCTGCTTGAAGAAGCCGCCATTGACGCCGGCTTGCAGACCGACGCCGGCATCGACACCACCGTCAAGCTGCGCGTCTTTGGCCGTCAGCAGCATCTGTTGCGGATCGACTTTGAAACCACGCCCTCGCACGAGGTCTTGCAGGCCAAGCTGGAAGATTTTCAGCGCCGCCTGCCGGAATGCGATGCGGTGGTGCTTTCCGACTATGGCAAGGGGGGACTGGCGCACATCGGGGAGATGATTCGTCTGGCTCGCGCCGCCGCCAAACCCGTGCTGGTCGACCCCAAAGGCGACGATTTTTCCCGCTACGCCGGAGCCACGGTGATTACGCCCAATCGCGGCGAACTTCAGGCCGTCATTGGCCGCTGGCAAAGCGAAGCGGAACTGGAAGAAAAAGCGCAGCATCTACGCAAGACCCTGAATCTCGCCGCGCTGCTGGTAACGCGCAGTGAAGAAGGCATGAGCCTGTTCATGGAAGAACGGACGTTGCACGAATCCGCCCGCGCCCGCGAAGTGTTCGACGTCTCCGGCGCGGGCGACACCGTCATCGCCACGCTGGCCACCCTGCTGGCGGCAGGCGAATCCTGGGACGCCGCCGTGCGCGCCGCCAATGTAGCCGCCAGCATTGTGGTCGGCAAACTGGGCACCGCCGTCGTCACGCGGCAGGAACTGGAAGCGGCGCTCCATCCGGGTAAAGTGGCCTGAGCCGTCTTTTCTTGCGTCCCAAAAAATTCTTGCGCTTTTGTTGCCGTTCGTGGTGAGTCTGTCGAACCACGGTTGCACTTCCTTCGACAGAAACTCACAG
>JAITNI010000241.1 GCA_031290535.1 Zoogloeaceae bacterium | reverse complement strand
CCCTTATTTACCAACTGAGCCGCAGGCGGGCGAGGGGAGTTTTGGTGCCCTCAAACCGGCAGCGCCGTTTTATCCACTACCCGCCTCAACACAAAACTGGTATGCACCCCAGATACTCCGGTGATGCGGGTGAGGCGCTGGAGCAGTAGCTCCTGATAGGCATCCATGTCGGCAATCACGACTTTCAACTGATAGTCGGCGTCCTGTCCGGTGATGAGCAGGCATTCGAGCACTTCGCCGATTTTGGCGACTTCGCTCTCGAAATGGGCGAATCGCTCGGGGGTGTGGCGATCCATCGAAATGTGGAGCAGCGCCATCAGCGACAGACCGAGGCGGCGGGCGTCGAGCAGGGCGCGGTAGCCGGTAATCAGGCCGGATTCTTCGAGGGCGCGCACCCGGCGCAGGCAGGCCGAGGGCGACAGGCTGACCTGATCGGCAAGATCCTGATTGCTGATTCTGCCTTCGCTTTGCAGGCGTTCGAGAATCTGGCGGTCATAACGGTCAAGTGGCATGGCAAGGGCTTCGGCTTTGGGTTTTGGGGCTGGTCTGTTTTGAGTCGGCTTGCATCGCTTGTTCCATGTCTGGCAGATTATTTTCTGAATGGTTCAATCGACGAAATTATCTGCTGATTTTCAGGCAAAAACATCAAATTTTGCAATCGTCTGTCCCGGCGGGCTGCGTAACATGGCATCCATCAATCACGTCACCGAAGGATGCCGCCATGATGTTGTCCGACCCCGCGAAAAAATACCGGGCGTTCGCGCCGGTCCCTCTTCCTGACCGCCAGTGGCCGGGGCGAACGATTTGCCGCGCTCCGGTGTGGATGAGCACCGATCTGCGCGATGGCAATCAGGCGCTGTTCGAGCCGATGAACGCGGAACGCAAGATGCGCCTCTTTCGCACTTTATGCGCGGTGGGTTTCAAGGAAATCGAGGTCGGTTTTCCCGCCGCTTCGCAAACCGAGTTTGATTTCATCCGCGAGCTGATCGACGGCGGCCACATTCCGCCCGATGTCACCATTGAGGTGCTCACCCAGGCGCGTGATGACATTATCATTCGCACCATGGAAGCCGTGCGCGGGGCGCGGCGCGTCATCGTCCATCTCTATAACGCTACTTCGCCCACCTTCCGCGAAGTGGTTTTCGGGATGACAAAGGCAGAAATCGTCCAGCTTGCGACTTCGGCGGTCGGGCGCATCCGCGCGTTCGCGCAAACGGTGCCCGAAACCGATGTCATGCTCGAATACAGCCCGGAGACTTTTTCCGCGACCGAACCCGATTTTGCCCGCGAGGTGTGCGACGCGGTGACTGCGGCGTGGGGGGCGACCCCGACGCGCAAGGTGATCCTCAATCTTCCGGCGACGGTCGAACTCGCCACCCCCAATGTTTATGCCGACCAGATTGAATGGATGCACCGCAATCTTGCCCGCCGCGATAGCGTGGTGATTTCGCTCCACCCTCATAACGACCGTGGCACCGGGGTGGCCGCCGCCGAATTGGGTTTGCTCGCGGGCGCTGACCGGATCGAGGGCTGTCTGTTTGGCAATGGCGAGCGTACCGGCAATGTCGATCTCGTCACCCTCGCCCTCAATCTCTATACTCAGGGAATTCATCCCGGACTTGATTTTTCCGACATCAACGCGGTGGCGCGCACTTTCGAGCAATGCACCGGCCTGCCCATTCATCCCCGTCATCCCTATGCGGGCGATCTGGTGTTTACCGCGTTTTCCGGTTCCCATCAGGATGCGATTCGCAAGGGGTTTGCGGTACAGGAGGCGGATGCGCCGTGGGCTTTGCCCTATTTGCCTATTGACCCCGCCGATATTGGGCGTAATTACGATTCGGTGATTCGGGTGAATAGCCAGTCGGGCAAGGGCGGCGTCGCCTGGGTGCTGGAAACGGCTCATGGCATTGCCATGCCGCGCCGTTTGCAGGTGGAGTTTTCCCGCGAAGTGCAGAAAATGACCGAAACGGGCGGCGAAATGAGCGCCGAGGCAATCTGGCAACTCTTTTCCCGCGCCTATCTGCAAAGCGCAAGTCCGGTACGCTATGTCGAGCATCATCTTTTTGAATGCGACAATGCACAGGGCATTCGCCTGGTGGTGGATATTGACGGCAAACAACGCACGCTCACTGGCGAAGGCAACGGCCCGATTGACGCTGCGGTACGCGCATTTCATGAGGCCGGAATTGATGTGCAGGTTCGCAGTTTTGAAGAGCAGTCAATTAGTGCAAGCCGCTCTGGGGGGGATGCCTGCGCCTGCGCTTTTCTTGAACTGGTCGACGGGCAGGGTGGGGGCGAATGGTATGGAGTGGGGATGGACAACAATATTGTGACCGCCTCAATCCGGGCGCTGGTGAGCGGGGTGAACCGGCGGAAGTAAGCGTGTCCCTTCTCCCGTCGCGGGAGAAGGGACATTGTATTTTCATATGGATATTGGAAATATTGTCAGTTGAGATAAACCGTACTATCCTGACAGGTTCAGATCTGACAGGTTGAGTTGCTATTATGCGAATCCTCTATGTTGATAGCGTTATCACGGATGTTGAATCCGTGCACAGCGCCCTGCCATGGCAAATTACCGGCATTCAACTGGAAAGGGCGGATTCGCTGGCGGCGGCGCGGCTTGTGCTGGCGGACGCCCCGCATGCCGCTTTTGATCTGTGGCTGGTCAAATTTACACTCGCCGATGGTTGCGGCATCGCGCTTTTGAACAGGGCGCGGCAGGCGGGGCTGGCGGTTCCGGTGGTGATGGCGAGCGACGCGGCGCAGCAGGAAGAAATCCTCGCCGCGTTGCGGGAAGGGGCGCAGGATTTTCTGTTCTGGCCGGACGATC
>JAITNI010000231.1 GCA_031290535.1 Zoogloeaceae bacterium | reverse complement strand
GCATATTCACCCCAGACTGTACCGCAAATCCCACAAATTCCTTCTTCAACAACATGGCTGACCTCTCTTTCCACGGCATCTCAACTCCCCTTTACGGAAATGTCAAACGCCTAGTATGGCGTCTACCATGTCTCCGAACAAGTGTTTAGGATGTCCACGGTCTGTACACAATCTGCCGCAATTCTTCAGGCCCGTTGTCGGGTGACGCGGCCCCCCGATTTCTCCCCAGGGGCCGAATGCATTAGAATCCCCTTTCCCTCTTCACGCACCTCTCCATGCAAGCCTATCTCGACCTGATGCGTCACGTGCTGGACAACGGCGCGGACAAGACCGATCGCACCGGCACGGGTACGCGCTCCGTGTTCGGATGGCAGATGCGCTTTGACCTCTCGCAGGGCTTTCCGGCGCTGACGACCAAAAAACTGCACCTCAAGTCCATCATCCATGAACTGCTGTGGTTCCTGACGGGCGACACCAATATCGCTTATTTGAAGGAAAACGGTGTTCGCATCTGGGATGCTTGGGCGGATGCCGATGGCAATCTGGGGCCGGTGTATGGGCATCAGTGGCGGCATTGGCCCGCCCCCGGCAGCGAAATTGACCAGATCGCGCAACTGGTGGAAAGCCTGAAACACAACCCGGATTCCCGCCGCCATCTGGTGACGGCCTGGAATCCCGCCGAGGTCGGGCGTATGGCCTTGCCGCCCTGTCATTGCCTGACCCAGTTTTACGTGGCGAACGGCAGACTTTCCTGTCAGCTCTATCAGCGCAGCGCCGATATTTTTCTGGGCGTGCCCTTCAACATCGCCAGCTACGCGCTTTTGACCCTGATGCTGGCGCAGGTGTGCGGCTACACGGCGGGGGAATTCGTGCATACCTTTGGCGACGCGCATCTGTACAACAATCACTTTGAGCAGGCTCGCCTGCAATTGACGCGCGCGCCGCGTCCCTTGCCCCGGATGCGCCTCAACCCGGCCATTGACGACCTGTTTGCTTTTCGCTACGCGGATTTTCATCTGGAAGGCTACGACCCGCATCCCCACATCGCCGCCCCGGTGGCGGTCTGAGAGGCGCGGCGGATGTCCTTGCAAAACCACGTCGATCGCGCCTGGAACATCCTGCTGACGCACGCGCAAACGCAAAAAAAACGCCATTTGCGCGATCTGTTTGCCGAACATCCCCGCCGTTTTGAGGATTTTTCCCTCGCCAGTGGCGGGATTCTCATGGATTTTTCCAAGCAGCGCGTCACGCAAGAAACGCTGGACGCCCTGCATGGTCTGGCGGATGCCTGCGATGTGGCGGGCTGGCGGCAGCGCATGTGGGCGGGCGAGGCCATCAATCACACAGAAAACCGCGCCGTGCTGCACATGGCGCTCCGCACGCCGATGGATGCGGCGGAGAGCTTGCCGGAAGGGGTAGCCGCCGTGTTGTCCGAAGTGCGCCAGACGCTCGCCCGAATGCGCGAATTTTGCGCCGCCGTTCACGCAGGCGAGGCACGCGGCGCGACGGGGGCGCGCATCACCGATGTGGTCAATCTGGGCATTGGCGGCTCCGACCTGGGGCCGCGCATGGCGACGCGGGCGCTGGCGGCCTGGCATGTGCCGGGTCTGCGCGTACATTTTGTCTCCAACATGGACGGGGCCGACCTCGCGCCGCAACTGCTTCGCCTGAACCCCGCCACCACCCTGTTCATTGTGGTCAGCAAAACCTTCGGGACGCAGGAGACGCTGGCAAACGCCCGCGCCGCCCGCGACTGGCTCCTGGCGGGCTTGCCGGAAGCCGTGCGGGAGAAGGCGATGGCGCGGCATTTTGTCGCGGTCTCCAGCCACACCGAAGCGGTGACGGCGTTTGGCATTGCCGAGGCGCAAATATTCCAGTTTTGCGACTGGGTGGGCGGGCGTTTTTCCCTCTGGTCGCCCGTGGGGCTGGCGCTGGCGCTCGCCATCAGTTTTGAGCGTTTTGAGGCGTTTTTAGCCGGAGCGCATGAAATGGACACCCATTTTCTTGAAGCGCCCGTGCGACAAAATATGCCGCTGACGCTGGCGCTGCTGGACATCTGGAACGTCAATTGCATCGGCGCGAACAGCCACGGCATTTTTCCCTACAGTCAGTCGCTGGAATTGTTCCCCGCCTATTTGCAGCAACTGGAAATGGAGAGTACCGGCAAATCCGTCGACCGTCAGGGCAAAAAAATCCTCGCGTACAAGACCTGTCCGATTCTCTGGGGCAGTTCCGGCACCAATGGACAGCATTCCTTTTTTCAGTTGCTGCATCAGGGCGGGCAGCCGATTCCCTGCGATTTCATTGTGCTGCAACAGCCGGATTTTGCCCTGCCCGGCCATCACGCCCAACTGCTTGCCAACGCGCTGGCGCAATCCGCCGCGCTGGCCTTTGGGCAAACCGCCGCCGAAGCCCGTGCCGCCGGGATTTCCGAAGCGCTGCTCCCCTACCGGACGTTCCCCGGTAACCAGCCTTCCACCACCCTGCTTCTGAAGGCGCTGACGCCGCATACGCTGGGGCAACTGCTGGCGCTCTACGAACACAAGGTGTTTTGCCAGAGCGTGCTCTGGAATGTGAACGCCTTTGACCAGTGGGGGGTGGAACTGGGCAAGCAAATGGCGCGCGCGCTCCTGCCCGCGCTGGAAGACGGCGCGGCCCCAACATCGCTGGATGCCTCCACCCGTGGCCTGTTGCGGGCGCTCAAGGAAGGCGGCGTTGATGCAAAATAAGCCCCGCCTCACCCTGATTGCCGCCGTCGCCCACCATCGGGTGATCGGCGTCCAGAACCGGTTGCCCTGGCATCTGCCGGAAGACCTGCGGCATTTTCGGGCGTTGACCC
>JAITNI010000167.1 GCA_031290535.1 Zoogloeaceae bacterium | reverse complement strand
TGATAACTTCCATTCTTTCGATAATGCTCGCTACCGCAGTGATGGCATTGCATTTCAAGCTCCTCCTGGGACTTTGACCCCCTCATTATATTATAACAATAAAAAGTTTGCACTGCCCTGACAAGGGGGGATTGAGGGGAATTTGGGGTCTGTGCAATCTGAACCCCTCTCAAACCCCTTCTGCACCTTCCCTTGTCAGGGGAAAACTTGGGCGCGGCAAACGATTTCAGGTGCATTGCATCACATAGGCGCTGACGTTGCATTTATCGCACCAGAGCACATAGCACATGCCGCCGCTGCCCCACCAGACTTCGCCGTCCTTCCTTTCCTTGTCCATATCGGGCAGGCCGTTGTCCAGTTGCATCAAAAAATCCATTTTTTCGCCACATACGGGACAGGTCTGGATGTCCGGGCTTTGTATCCAGGCAGGCTCGCCGCCGAGTTTGAACATATTGCCATTGCCGTCCTCCCACTCCTGCAATATCCATCTTTGCGGTGTTGGCGCAAAGGCGACGGTAGAGGGTTTGATGGGGAAATTATGACAACGATCCTCCTCTCTGACCTCATTGCTGGCGTCCTTTATTTTGACGGGATAACCGTTTTGATCGTGCTGATAAAACGGAATACTCATGTCCGTTTCACGCAAATGCACGCCCAAAACCAGACGGCGCAGGCCACTTATTTTGATGCCTGCCGGGATGGGTTCCAGAGTGATGAGGTGGCACAGCGGATTTTCGCCTTCTTCCAGAACGCCGCCAAATTCAAGGCAGGGCGTCACGGGTTCGAGCGTTTCTGTTGCGTGGCGGCGGCGCTTGCCCCGAAAATAGTAATATTTTTGAAAGACAAAATGATACGACGCGCTGGGGCAGCAGGACACGATTTCGCCGCCTCTTCTGGTAAAGCCCACGTCTTCAATCGAGACATCCAGAAACCGCTGGTAATCCTCCCGGTTTTTCAGGCGTTCGGCAATCAGCGGTCTGTTTTCCAGCATATATTGGTACACGAATTCAATTGTTTCCTTGTCGCGGCTGGCGAGCAGGGTTTTTAACAATTTTCGCTTGATCGTCAGTTCTCCGCGCTCCAGTCTGGACGCTTCGCCCCTGTCCCACTCGGTTGAGGTCAGCTTGTTTTTGAAAAATTCAAGGCTGGCCCTGTCCAGACCGCGCCAGGCTTTTTCAAACGCGCCATAGGGGCTGTCGCAGGAAAGTTGAAAAACGTCCCTGATGTCCTGATGCAGAAGTTCGGGAAACTGCCGGGCGACGGTGTCCAGCACACTTTCGGCCAGCGTGTCCTTCGTGCCGTATCTGGCGCACATGTGCAGGGCAAGCGGGACAAGCGCGCCAAGCTCTTCTTTATTGAGCGCGTCCAAACCCAGATCAAAAAGCACAGTGGTGCTGGACAGGCATTCCTTGGCGAATTCAAACAGCGCCGCAGAATCGTCCATGATCTTGTCCCGCTCTACACCCAGCCGCGCCCGCAGGTTCTGAAGTGTATCGGTTCTGCCAAAAACGCTGCCTTTGGTAAACGGCTCGTTGTGGGCGCTGGTGTACGCCTTGATAAACGCCCAGGCTAATTCTTTGGGGGTCATGCGCTGCTCCCTGGTTGAAGTGACGCGATATATAAATTTTCCGTTCGGGGTGAAGCCCTTCCGCGCATGGTGAGCCTGTCGAACCATCGAACCACGCCCTTTGACAGTGCTTCAGGGCGAACGGGAGTGTGCATTTATTTTTGGATTGACGATAAATGCCGCTATTCTGCATTCAACCCACTGTGAACGTCAAACGCCCCCTTGTCTTTCCACCTGTCCCGGCCTCAGATTCTCGTGCGCGGCGTACAATAGTGATGCGCCCATTCCAGCAAACCTGTTATGAAAATCGCATCCCCCTTTTCCTCGCCGCCGTCCCCTGACGCCTCCCCTCCCGTTTTGCTGCGGCTGAACAAGGCGCATTATCCGGTAACGGTGTTGGGCTACGGGCGGCGGGTGGGGCTTTGGGTGCAGGGGTGCGGGATTCGCTGCAAGGGCTGTGTGTCGCAGGATACCTGGGCGGCGGAGGGCGGCAGCGCGGTATCGGTGGCGGAGGTGCTGGACTGGTGCAAGACCAAAGCGGCAAGCGGTCTGGATGGCGTCACCCTCTCCGGCGGCGAGCCTTTTGAGCAGCCGCAGGCGCTGGCGGCCTTGCTGGACGGCCTTGCCCGCTGGCGGCAAGAGGCCGGACTTACCTTTGATGTGCTCTGTTACAGCGGCTATCCCCTCAAAACCCTGCGCGCCCGCCATGCGGCGTTGCTCGAAAAACTGGACGCGCTGATTCCCGAACCGTATGCGGACGCCCTGCCGCAAGGCGGTGCGTGGCGCGGTTCTGCCAACCAGTCGCTGATTCCCCTCTCGCCTCTGGGTCAGGCGCGTTACGCCGGGAAAGACGCCCCTGCCGCCCGTGAAAAAACCATTCAGGTGGCGCTGGAAGGCGAGCGGGTGTGGATGATCGGCATTCCCGAACGGGGCGACATGGCGGCGCTGGAATCGCTCTGCGCGACGCGCGGATTGTCATTAAATCAGGTATCATGGCGAAGATGAATAAAAGATACATTCGCGTCTGTCCGGTGTGCGACACCGAAAATCCCCCCGAACAAGTGTATTGCGGCACTTGCGCGGCGCTGATTTCGGGGGTGGATTTTTCGCTGGCGCAGGAAACGGCAGAGGCCGCGCCGCAGGCGGCGGGGTCTGAAGCGCCCGCCGCCCCCTCCCCGGAAACCCTTGCGCGGAAAACGCTGGCCGCTGCGCCAGAACCGGCCCCGGAACCCACGCCTGCGCCTGAAGCGCCCGCGCCCGTCACAACGCCCCCGGAGCCTGCCCCGTCCGCGCCCGTTTCCCAAGAGCCAGCCCCGCCCTCTGCCGAACCCGCCGTTTCTCTCCCGCCTGCCCCGGCGGTTGAGCTTGCCACCCCCGCCCTTACCGAACCCGCCATAACGTCCTCCCCTGCCGAACCGGCTCCCACTGCCAGCACGCGGGTCAATGCCCCGGACTTGTCCATCCCGGCGGATGACGCCTATTACACTGTGCTTTGTCCAGACCCGGATTGTGGTCAGGCCAATCCTCTGGGCAGTGTCCGTTGCCGGTATTGCAATACCCTGTTGCCGGAGACCTCGCCCACCCTGTTACGCGCCGCCAGTTCGCGGATGCGCCCCATGACGGAAAACGCCCCGGCGCTTGAGCTGGAACCGGTCGCGCTTGACAGTCTGCCCAACAAAACCTCGTTCAGAAAAAGGGATGCCCCCCGGCGCAATCTGCCGGACGATCTGGCCGAACGCTTCCGGGTCATCAAGGAATTGCAGGCGGCGGGCAGCGAAGCGGATTTGCTGATTGTCGAGCCGATCCACGCGGAAGGCGGCGAGCAGCAGGTGCTCAAGCTCTACCGGCGTGGCATCCGCCCGGAAAGCGCCCTGCTGGCCCGTCTTTCCGAGGCGGGGCCGCATGTGGTCAAACTGCTGGAATACGGCATTAGCGACGGCCTGACCTGGGAGCGCATGGAGTATTGCCGCGCCGGCAGTCTGCGGGGGCTGCTCCAGAAGGGCATTCTGCCGCTCGACCTGCTCCGCCAGATGACAGTGGAACTGGTGGCGGCGCTGACGGAAATCCACGCCCAGCGCATTTTGCACCGCGACCTGAAGCCGGAAAACGTGCTGGTGCGCCAGCAACAGCCGCTTTCTCTGGCGCTCACGGATTTTGGCATTGCCTCGGTCGCGGAGGGGACGCGCCATTTCACCGATAATGCCCGCACGGTCAAATACGCCTCGCCCGAAGCGCTGACCGGCGTGATCGACGCCAAGACGGACTGGTGGTCGGTCGGCATGATTCTCTTTGAGGCGGCCTCCGGGCGGCATCCCTTTGCGGGGCTTTCCGAACACGTCATCAATCACCATCTGGCCACCCGCCCGGTGGAAATCAAGGGCGTCGCCGACGGGGATTTTGCCATGCTCTGTCGCGGCCTGCTGCTGCGCGACCCGGCGCATCGCTGGGGCGCGGCGGAAGTCCAGCGCTGGCTTCAGGGCGATGAAAGCCTGCCGGTTCCCCACGAGACGGGGGTGAGCGCCGCCTCCGTGCGTCCCTACCGCATTGGCGCGCGCGAGGCCAAAACCACGGAAGAACTCGTCGTCGCGCTGGTGGAAAACTGGCCGGAAGCGGTCAAGGATCTCAAACGCGGCCTGCTCCTGGCCTGGTTGAAACAGGACTTGCACGACTTTGATCTGACCCGGCAACTGGCCAGCATCATGGAAAGCCGCGACGAGACGGACGACCGCCGCCTGTTGCGCTTTTTGCAGGCCGCCGCGCCCAAGCTGCCGCCCATGTGGCAAGGCCAGCTCGCGCACAAAACCGCGCTGGCCTCGCAGGCCAAACATGCCCTGAAAGAAGGCGCAGCGGGGGAAAACGCCCGCCGTTATCTGGATTCCCTGTTTGAAAGCGAGGCGCTGTCCCTCTTTCGCGCCCCGGAGCAACAGGAACTCCTCGCGCTGGACAAAAACTGGCGGCAGGGTCTGGTGCAGGTCTGCCGCATCTGGGAAGCCGCCCGCAAGGAATACCTTCGGTGGAGCACCCGCCCCCGTCCCGGCGCACAGGGCCGGGTGGTCAATTTCGATCAGGCGGTGTATGGCCAGAACGCCATCCCCGCCTTTCCGCTCCGCAAAACATGGAATCCGCTCCTGATTCTGGCGCTCACGCAACCGGGCTTTGTGCTGATGCTGGAACAGGAATTGCGGCAAACGGCGGAAGCCGTTACCGAAGACGCGCCCTGGTTCAAACACCTGATCGACCACCTGCTCCACGCCCCGGCGGGCGAGACGGCCACGCCGCACGAAAAACTCACGCAGATTCTGGTCGCCTACCGCTTGCAGGAACCCGCCCGGCAAACCGCAGCGGCAGAACGCCTGCGGCGCAAGAAAGAGTCCGAGGCGCGCGAACAGATCATTCTGGAATTGCGCGCCACCGTCGTGAAGGCGCTCACCCCCTTCACCATTCTGGATGAGGGCAATCTGAACCAACCGCTTCATCTCGAAATGCGCTCGATGCTGGAAGAATTTCAGGTGCTGTTTGTCCGCATCACCAGCCTTTCCTACCCGGAAGCCAGTTTTGAGACGCTCCTCTCCCAGTTGAACGGCCTGCACCACACCAGCCTCAATCTGATGGAGTCGCTGGACAAGGTAAAAACCAATGCCCAGGGCGGCATAAGCAATATTCTGCTTCCCGGCAAGGAACTGTTGCGGGAATCGCCGCACGGTCTGGCGGGCGGTATTCTTCTGGCCGGTTTTCTCCTCATCAACCTGCTGGCCCGCTTTTTCGTCCCCCTCATGGCCGCGCTGGGTCTGTTTACGCTCTGGCGCTACCTGAAACACCGCAAGAGCAAACTCGCCCTCAACCACGGACTCAAAATCTTCCGCCGCCAAATCCGCCGCTTCGCCACGCCGCAGGGCGCGTCAAAACCGGGGGAAGAGGAAGCGGAAGAAGACAGCCCATAACAGACGCGGATGACAGAATCATTACAAACCCCGCCGCCAGACACGATGCGCGAATGTCTGCTGGCAGCGGCGGAGGCGCTCATGCCGTGGCCGCGCCTCTCGCAAAGCCTCGCGCCGCATTATCCCGAAGCGCTCCAAACCTGCTGGTCAGCGGGGCAGGAAGCGCTGTTGCGGCTTTATCTGATGCAGCAGTGGTTCAAACTTTCCCCCGCCGAACTGCTGGCGGAAATGGCGCACGCGCCCCACATGCGGGCTTTTGCGCGCCTGGGTGCAGAAAAACCCGACGCGCAGCGCCTTGAACGTACGTTGGAGATGTGGCGACAGCAAATCTCCCAAAAAAGCCCGCGTTCCCTTACGGCACTCACTGCCACGCTGAAAAGCGCCCTGAGCGAAGTCGGGCTGGTCTTGCAATGGACGGCGCAGGGGGCTACGCTCTGGATTGCGCCGGAACCCGACAAACTTGCGCCGCGTTTGGCAACCTTGAGAGACAGGATTGTGCGCCAGCTTGACCCGGAGGCCGCCGCCCGGAAAGCAAAACGGGTTTCGGCTCTTCGGTGGCTGATTGTTTATGCGGTTCTGATTTATGGGGGTGAGTTGCTGCTGGCCATCCAGTTGAGCGCGACCTGGGTCAAGAATGTTCCGCAATTACTGGCTTTTGCTTCTGTCGTTGAACAATTCGCGCCAGTGGTGGGACATTTTGACCGGATTGCCCGTTACCCGGAAGGGACGCGGGTATTTTTAGCGCTTACGCTGGCCTTGCTGCCCCTGAAAATGCTTTTCGGTTACAAATTACTGACCTCCAACGATAAATTCACTTACCATAATTTTGTGGTATCGCCTTTGTCAAGAGACAAAGAGAATAGGCATACGGGTGTTTTTATAAGGGATGTCGAATCACAATTTTCCATGAAAAGACACCCGGCAAAGCAAAGATCATTGATTTCAGTGGCTTTTGCGTCTTTGTTCATTGTATTATTTGCTATTGGAATAGCATGTTATTCGGTACTGATGTTTGGGAGTGAAATTCCATCAAAAGGAATACCTGCGGAAACGATTCGTTCTCTCAAGAGCGCATACAGAGCCATTGCTATAGGAGGGACAAGCGCTTGGCTGGCTTGGTGTGTTTGGTGGTGGGGCGTCACTTCCCTTGTTCTTACGGCAGCGCTTTGCGTTGTTCGTGACTGGGTTGTTTTTATTTTTTCAAAACTGAAAGGAAGTTAAAACTCACGCCTGTTCCCACGAATCCGGGTGGCCTCCCGCCGTAGGAGGGAATGAAAAGATTGCGGCGCAGCGCGCCAGAGAAAACGACCGTCGGACGGCGCTTTGCCTGTCCAACCGACGTTCTGTCCTTCTCCCCTGTATCGTCAATCCCAAAAAATATACACACTCCCGTTCGCCCTGAAGCTCTGTCGAAGGGCGTGGTTCGACAGACTCACCACGAACGGAAAATCGACAGGCTTGTCACGAACGGAAAATCGGCAGGGCTTTACCACGAACGGAAAATTATGGGAACAGCAATAAGAAAAGCAGGAGGACGAAAGTTGGGAAGAGGCTTCCCCCCTGTCAAGGGGGGATTGAGGGGGGTTTGGGAGGGTTCAGATCGCAAAAACGCCTGTACATTCTGAACCGCCGCAAACCCCTCCCAACCTCCCCTTATCAAGGGAGGAGCTGAAATGGCGCTTTGCGCCGGAAAGGGAAACCCCTTGTTTCCGTAGAGGCGGGAAAGCATCCGCCCAAGGCGCAGAAAAGGTTTGTGGAAGGATCCAATAGGGCGCATGGCTGTTCTCAATATCAAAAAGAGAATGCTGCGATTGCAAGAACCTCCAAGAGGGAAAACAAACAAAAAATCGCCATTTATATACAGAAGCCATATTCAAACAAGGGCAACTCCCATCTCAAAAACCAGAAAGATCAGCGTCACTCCGCCAATAAAAAAGCCACGCTTTTCATCTGCCATTCCTCCCTCACGATTCCCACAACTCCGGGCTGACCGGTTCTCCCACCACCGGCAAACCGAGCATCCTGTAAATCGTCGGCGTTGCCATGCGTCCGCGTGAGGTGCGTTGCAGGTAGCCTTGCTGAATCAAATACGGTTCCAGCACGTCCTCGATGGTGTCGCGGGTTTCGCCGATGGCAGCGGCGAGGTTGTCCACGCCGACCGGGCCGCCGCCGAATTTTTCGATGATGGCGAACAACAGCTTTCTGTCCATCACATCCAGCCCCGCCGCATCCACATCCAGCATGGAAAGCGCCGCGTCGGCGACCAAGCGGGTAATTTCGCCATCGGCCTTGACTTCGGCGTAATCGCGCACCCGGCGCAGCAGGCGGTTGGCGACGCGCGGTGTGCCGCGTGCGCGGCGGGCGATTTCCAGACCGCCTTCAGGGGCCATCACCACATTCAACAGGTGCGCCGAACGGCGGACAATCTGCTGCAATTCTTCCGGCGTATAGAACTCCAGTCGGGCGACAATGCCAAAACGGTCACGCAGGGGGTTGGTGAGCATCCCGGCGCGAGTAGTCGCGCCGACCAGACTGAAAGGCGGCAGGTCGAGCTTCACCGAACGGGCGGCTGGCCCCTCGCCGATCATGATGTCAATCTGATAATCCTCCATCGCCGGATAGAGAATTTCTTCCACCACCGGGGAAAGGCGGTGGATTTCGTCGATGAAGAGAATGTCGTGCGGTTCAAGGTTGGTGAGCAGCGCGGCGAGGTCGCCAGCGCGTTCCAGCACCGGGCCGGAGGTCTGGCGCAGATTGACGCCCATTTCCTGCGCCAGAATGTGCGCCAGCGTGGTCTTGCCCAGACCCGGCGGGCCGAAGAGCAGCACATGGTCAAGCGATTCGCCGCGCTTTTTCGCTGCCGCGATGAAAATTTCCAGTTGCTCGCGGATTTTGACCTGCCCCGTATAATCCGCCAGCCGCCGGGGACGCAGGGCGCGTTCCAGCGCCTCCTCCTGCGCGGATTTGGATTGCGGCGCGATCAGGCGCTCCGGGAGCGGGGCGGGGGTCAGGTTATCGGTTTCGATCACAAAGTCGTTCCCAAAGATTCTTGCGCTTTTGCCATTCGTGGTGAGCCTGTCGAACCATGAACGGCAAGTTTGCCCTTCGACAGAGCTTCAGGGCGAACGGGTGAAAGTCAGTTTCGATCACGAAGTCGTTCCCAAAAACTCTTGCGCTTTTGCCGTTCGTGGTGAGCCTGTCGAACCATAAACGGCAAAAGTTTGCCCTTCGACAGAGCTTCAGGGCGAACGGGTG
>JAITNI010000163.1 GCA_031290535.1 Zoogloeaceae bacterium | reverse complement strand
CTTCTGCCCCCCCTCATCCGACTTTCGGCACCTTCTCCCGCAAAGGAAGAAGGAAAAATCTCGCGGCGGCCGGGGTTCTTTAATGCTGGTGGCATTGATGCGATTGCCCTGATGGATTCCTGTTCTCGCAGCAATGGCGACAATTTGTTCAGACTTTCCTACCGTCCCGCGTCGCTGCACCGGACGCTACAGACTGTCAGGGTATTGAAATCCATGATGCTGGACTGCCCCGCGTTCCCCAGTGGTTTGGCGACGCCTTGCGGCACGAGGAAAAGGGCGCTTTCTGTTCCCTGCAAACCTGCCGGATAATGGAAGGGCTTCAACACCACGTAAGCGCTGCCCGTCTGGATGGCGTTACGAAGCATGGACGCTTCTTCCATGAGGGTTTGTGCGTTCATCTGCAACGCCCCGTTGCCTTTTGGCCGATGCGAGGCCGCCAGCCGGGTCTGCGTCCAGGCGTCAATATCGGCATTGTTCGCCCGCCGCACCAGTTTTTGCGAAAGCGCCATCGTCAGCCCCACGCGCCCATCCGGCAGGGACGGCAATCCGGCGGACATTCTCGCCGCGTTGGCCGCCGCCAGAAGGGCCTCGGCGTCAGGCGCGGCTTCAAACAGGGAGGGTAATGCCAGACGCAGGGGATCGGGAAACTCCGCATAATGGAGTTCCGGGAACAAAATTCTGGCATTGTCTGCAATTTTCCAGAACGGCTTGCCCCCTTCTTTCGACAACCGGATGGTGGCGTGTACCGGATAGCCTTCTTCCAGCGCCACTTTGAGCGCGGGCAGCGTCTGCGCCAGTTGGCGGGCTTCTTCCGAGGGGGATTCTATCTTTCCCCAGGCCACTGCCAGAAAATCCGTCAGTCCTTGCGGCGTTACCGACAGCATACTGAACCTGGCCTTGCCAAGCGGCACACAGCTTCGCTCCGTATCCAGACCCAGGATTTTGACCTGCTCCGGCAAAAAGGTGTACCGCACTCCGGCGCGTTGTCCGCCCACCAGTCCCGCAGGCGTTGAGACGGGTATTTGCTTCTGGAAGATTTCGCTTTCCGCAAACCCCGCCTGTCGCAGCGCCTCCAGAAGATGCAGCCGGTTTTTCAGCGCCCCGGTTTCCTCTTCCGACCGTTTTTTGACATCGAAAAAGGAAAGCGACAGCGGGCTGTCATCGCGGAGCGCCGCTCTGTTTTCCTCCGGCGCGTCATCGTCATCCAGACGATATCCGGGCGACAAGGGAAAGCAGGCGGTTTGCAAATCCATCACCCGGCCATGTTCCGTATAGGGGGACATCAGCATATTGTGGAGGGTTTCATGCGACGGTATTTCCGGCCTCTCGCCCGCCATCTCCTGCAAGTGTCGCGCCGTGGCGTTCTCTCCGGCGTCGCCGCTTTCCAGCGCCAGAGCCGCCTGTTTTCCCCGCGCCGCCCGCATGTGCTCGCTGATGGGAATCCAGCCTTCCGGGCCTTGCAAGACCTTGACGAGGCGCAAATGATCTTCCTGCGCGGCCAGAATTTCAGGAAACGCCTGTAACGCCTCGGTCGTTTTGCTCCATTCCGCCAGTTTGACGCGGGCGCGATAGCGCACTTCATAGACCCGCAAATTGCCTGTTTTTTCTTCTGTGCGCGTAATCCGCTCAATCCCGTCGAATTCCCGCTGGCCAATATTCAGGCAATCCGAACCGGGCAGCAGATTGGCATAGCCTTTGGGCGTCAGCGCGTAACGCAGGGCGGGAACCGTCTGTCCGGGCGCGAGGAAAAACGGGGTTTCTGTCCGGGCGAAAAAATCAATTCCGGCTAAAAAATCAAACTGGGCCAGCAGGCGGTCAAATCCCCGCACCCTGCTGCGCCCCGCCTCCTGCAAAGGCAATATTCGCACCGATTGCCCCGGAACTTCCCGAAAGGCGACGCCCTGCTCGCCCAACAGGTCATGCCCCGGCGTCGGCAGTTTTACGCAGGGCGTATCCGCGCTGGCCGCCTCCGCGCCACTGGCAAGGGCAAGCGGCTTTCCTCCTGCTTCCTGCCGGTTGATTTCTATCTCTTTCAAGACCGCGTCGCGCATTTTTTCCGGCGTCGGCTCGGCGGGGTCTTTGCCAAACCAGCCCAGCATCCGGTTGCGCCAGGGACGGTCATGCGCCACCTCGTCCGCCTGCGTTCCCAGAATGAGCGTTCCCAACACCGGAACCGCTAAAAGTAAAATCAACAATAAAAACAATATCTTACGTTTCATTTTTGACTCCATGCCCTGATTGGGCCATGAAAATGCCTTCTCCGCCTTCCTTGTCTGCCACCAGATGCTCAATCACCGCCCGGACTCTGCCCATCGCTTCCTGCAACACTTCTTCCAGCCGCTCAAAGCGAATGCCGGCGGCGCTTTCTCCACGTCCGGCAGCGTGGTTGGCGATCAGATTGATGGCCGCATAGGGAATATCCAGTTCGCGGGCCAGTACGGTCTCCGGCATTCCCGTCATGCCGATTACATCAGCCCCGTCGCGCTCAAACCGGTCGATTTCCATCGCTGTTTCCAGACGCGGCCCCTGCGTTACCGCATACACGCCGCCTTCCCGAATCTGGATGCCTGCCGCCGTCGCCGCCCGGACAAGTTTTGCGCGCAACTCTTTGTCATAGGGGTGGGTGAAATCCACATGCACCACGGGCGCGCCATTGCCGTCAAAATAGGTGGATTTGCGGCCCCAGGTATAGTCAAGAATCTGATGCGGAATCACAATGTCGCCGGGCGCGAGATCGGCGCGGATGCCGCCCACGGAAGCCACCGAGACAATGCGCTTCGCGCCGTATTCCTTCAGCGCCCAGAGGTTCGCCCGGTAATTGACGAGGTGCGGCGGAATGGCGTGGCCGTAGCCGTGCCGCGCCAGAAAAATAGCGTCGTGGCCGCAGAGACTGCCAAAGGTGAGCGCCCCGGAAGGCTCGCCATAGGGCGTGCGGGCGACCTCCCGGCGCGAGACGTCCAGATTGGACAGTTGGGTGAGGCCACTGCCGCCAATGATTGCCAGCATAAAAGCATTCTCCTAGGAAGTTTCGCGCCGCCGCGCCAAAAGCGAGGCCAGCGTGGGCGTGGCGCTTTTCAGGGCGGGGTGGGAACGGCGCAATTGCGCGAGGTCTTCTGCCAGGGCGTCGCCTTCCAGCTTGCGATATTGCGCGTCCTGGCGCACGGCCTCGAAAGGCAAATCGACAAAGGTTTTGAAGAGATGATAGCGCACCAGCGTATCGCGCCCCAGGTCTTTTGCCTGCCAGGGAATCACGGTACGATCGACCAGATGCACGGCGGCGACTTCCGGCAGGCGGGCAGCCAGTTGGGCGACATGCCGATGCATTTGTTCACGGTAGGCGGCGACGGCGGCGCTGGCTTCCTTGTCCGGCGCGCGCGTCATGTCCTGTGGCGCGCCCATCAGCCAGCACAGCACGGCTTGCGGCTGAAAGTCGAGAATCGACCGCAAGGCGGCGGGCGGATGGTCTGGGACGGCCAGTTCCGCCAGATTAGCGGCAAGAAAGGTGACTTTTGCCTCTGCCGCGACTTTTTGACGGGCGGCTTCCAGACAGGGCGGCAAAACATCCAGCGCCAGCACGGAAAATCCTCGCGCCAACAGGGTGGCCGTGCCAAAGCCAACGCCGCAACCGATTTCCAGCACCCGCGTTGCGCCGGATTGGGCAAGGCGCTCCGCCATCCAGTCGTAATCGCCGCGCCGGGCGTAACCTGCGCCCTCCGTTTCCCAATAGGCGAGAAAGGCGTCCAGATCGTAGGGTTTTGCCTGAAACAGCGTCTCGTGCCGCGAACTCATGATTTGGGGTAGCCTTTCGCGTAAATGGCGGGCAGGTTGCGCCATGCGCCGCAAATATCCATGCCAAATCCAAACACAAAACGGTTGGGTACGGTGAGGCCGACAAAATCGGCGCGGACAGGTTTTTCCCGGCCGGTGTCCTTTTCGGCAAACACGGCGGTCAGTACCCGCGCCGCGCCCATTTGCCGGACGCGCTCGCCAATGGCGGCGAGGGTGACGCCTTCATCCAGAATGTCATCCACCACCAGCACGGCGCGTCCATGCAGGGAAATCCAGGGGCCGCTGCGCCAGACCAGCCGCTCCTGCCCGTGCGTTTTTTCCCCATAGCGGCTGGCGTGCAGGTAATCGAAATCCAGCGGAAAATCCAGATGCGTCAGGAGATGGCCCATGAACGGCACCGCGCCGCTCATCACGCACAGCAACACCGGATTGGCATCCGCCAGTTCGGCCCGGATGCGCGCCGCCACATCGGCCACAGCGCGCTGCACCGTGGCGGCGGAATGAATCAGCTCCGCGTCGGCGAGCACGGCCAAGGCTTCTTCACGATTCATTTGTCTTGCCTCAGGGTTTTGAGATAGTCAGTAAATGCCGCGCCCACCTCCGGGTGGCGCTGGCCGAACACCAGCGTGGCTTGCAGATAACCCAGCTTGGAGCCGCAATCGTAGCGTGTGCCCTGATAGCGATAGGCCAGAATCTGTTCTTCCGTGAGCAGGGCGGCGATGCCGTCGGTGAGTTGAATCTCTCCCCCTGCGCCCGGCTGCCCCTGTTCCAGATGATGAAAAATGCGCGGCGACAGAATATAGCGCCCGACCACGGCCAGATTGGAGGGCGCTTTTTCCGGCTGCGGTTTTTCCACAATGGCGCTGATCTGCTCGACTCGCTCGCCAATCGGCTTGGCGGCCACAATCCCGTAATTCTGCGTCTCGTTCTGCGGCACTTCCTGCACGGCGAGCACGGAGCAGCGATAGTAATCAAAAGCGTCTGTCATCTGCTTCAACACGGCGGGCTGGCCGTCCAGAAGGTCATCGGCCAGCACGACGGCAAACGGCTCATCGCCCACCACTTCACGGGCGCACAGCACCGCGTGGCCCAACCCCAGGGCTTCCGACTGGCGGATATACACGCAATTGACGCCCTTCGGCAAAATGTTGCGAACCACATCCAGCAGCCGGGTCTTGCCCTTTTTTTCCAGCTCCGTTTCCAGCTCAAAGGCTTTGTCGAAGTGGTCTTCAATGGCGCGCTTGCTGCGCCCGGTGACAAAAATCAGATCGGTAATGCCCGCCGCGATGGCTTCCTCCACGGCATACTGGATCAGGGGCTTGTCCACCACGGTGAGCATTTCCTTGGGACTGGCCTTGGTGGCGGGCAAAAAGCGGGTGCCGAGTCCGGCAACAGGAAAGACGGCCTTGCGGACTTTTTTCATGGGGTTCCTTTCAACAACGGCATGGAAGCCAAATGCGAGAGGATACCTGAAGCGCCGGGAAACCGATATATTCCCGCCGCAAACTTGTCCCAGAGGTTTCTTTAGGAAACTCTGAACCACTTTCAACCGTTCGGGCTGAAGCCCTGTCGAAGCCCTTGTTTTTGCAGGGAATGTCCTTCGACAAACTCAGGGCGAACGGAATTATT
>JAITNI010000134.1 GCA_031290535.1 Zoogloeaceae bacterium | reverse complement strand
ACGTGGGTGCGTTCCAGCCCGGAGCGTTCGGCGACGTGGGTCATGTTGCCGTTTTCGACGCGCAGCATGTGCTCGAAATACGCTTTTTCAAAGGCGTCGCGGGCTTCGCGCAGGGGGTGATTGAAAAGTTCTTGCAGGATTTCCGGCGTCAGGGTCTGGGGGTGGGCTTCCGCCTTGGGCAACAGGCGCAGGATGTCGGCTTCGGTGATTTCTTCTTCCAGCGTCGTCAGCGCCAGATTGCGAATCAGGGCTTGCAGTTCGTTCCAGCCGCAGGGGTCGTTGCCGGCGCTGTCGGGCGTCCATTTTCGCACACGCAGCAAATTCAGGGCCGCGCTGGAAAAATGGCGCAGGGGGACTTCCTGACGTTCCACCATCAGAGCCAAAAAGAGGTGGATGACTTCTGGCAGTTCGCCCGCGTGTTGGGAGAGGCGCGGCAAATCCAGCCAGACTTCGCCCAGCCGGGCGAGCGTTTGCGCGTCCCACCCCTTCGCCGTCAGGCTGGCGGGGGGTAAAGAGCTGGCCGCGACCAGCAGAATATTGTGCCGCGCCACCCGTTCGAGCGCGAAGGCCAGATTCATTTGCTGCAATTTGCCCAGCGCGGCCAGGTCGCTCACGTAAATCATGCCGCCCGCCGTTTTTTGCAGCGCCTCCTGACTCAGGGGCGTCGTGTATTCGAGCAGGTCAAGCCAGGGCGCGTGTGGGCGTTGCAGGGTGCGGGCGCAGAGTTCGGCAATCACGCCGACGCCGCCCTTCAACAGCAGGGTGCTGCTTTTGGCGGCGGTCTGTTCCAGACGTTTTTTCAGGTCGCGGAACAGGGGCGCGTGCGCGAGCGCCTCCAGCGTGGCGGGCGGGCGTTGGCCGATGTGGTCGTGCTTCAGGGCTTTTTGCACGGTCGACAGCAGTTTTTGCAGGGCGATGGGTTTTTCGAGAAAATCCACCGCGCCAATGCGGGTGGCTTCCACCGCCGTGTCGATGGTGCCGTGCCCGGACATCATCACCACCGGCATGGTCAGTTGCCCGCTGGTTGCCCATTCTTTCAGGAGCGATACCCCGTCGGTATCGGGCATCCAGATGTCCAGCAAGACCAGATCCGGGGCGCGTTCCTGACGCGCGGCGCGAGCCGTGGCCGCGTTTTCCGCCAGCCGCACCGCGTGGCCCTCGTCGGCGAGAATCTCCGAGAGCAGCTCACGGATGCCGATTTCATCGTCAACAATCAGGATTTCCGCCATCTTTTTTCTCCATGCTTTCCTCTGTTTTGATCGTCAGCAGCGGCAGGCGAATGCGAATATGCGCGCCGCCTTCTGGCCGGTTGCTGATCTCGATGCTGCCCAGATGCTCATCAATGATGCGTTTGACAATCGGTAGCCCCAGCCCCGTGCCTCTGGGCTTGGTGGTAATGTAGGGTTCAAAGGCGCGGGGCAAAACCTCCGCCGGAAAACCATTGCCATTATCCGTGATTTCCAGCGTTGCGAACGCGCCTTCTGCGGAAATATGGCGGGTGCGAATCAAAAGTTCCGGGTTTTCCCGCGTTTCCAGCGCATCCTGCGCGTTTTTCAGAAGATTGTGAATCACCTGCCGGATTTGCGTGGCGTCGCCCAGAATGGGCGGCAGGGCGGCGTCCAGATCCGGCTGCGGGCGGACGCTGGAATTTTCGTAGAGACCCAGCACTTCGCCGATCAGGGCGTTCAAATCCAGCGCCGCCAGTTCTGGCGCGGGATGGCGGGCGTAATCGCGGAAATCATCCACCATGCGCTTCATCGCCTGCACCTGATTGATGATGGTTTGCGTGGCGCGTTCGAGCATTTCCAGCTCGCGCCCTTCCAGATGCGCGGCCAGCTTCATTTGCAGGCGTTCGGCGGAAAGCTGGATGGGCGTCAGGGGATTCTTGATTTCGTGCGCCAGCCGCCGCGCCACCTCGCCCCAGGCGGCGTTGCGCTGCGCGACAATGAGCTGCGTGACGTCATCGAACACCACCACATGCCCGCTGCCGCTGGTCTTGGGCAGGCGCGTGCCGCGCAGGAGCAGGGTCTTGTGGGGCGTCGTCGCCTGTTCCGGGGCGGGTTCCAGTTCCAGTTGCCCCTGCCATTCCCCGGCGTCCGCCGCCTCGAAATGCTGCTGGATGAAGCGCCCCAGTCCGGCATAGCGGGGCCAGTCGCTGGCCGCCTGCCCGATGTCTTCAATGAGGTCTTGCCCCAGAATGGTGGCCGCGCCTTCGTTGAGGGTTCGCAACACGCCCTGCCGGTCGAACACCAGCACCCCGGCGGAAAGATTGGCGAGGATGGATTCCAGATAGGCGCGGGCGGATTCCACCTCGCTGCGATGCCGTCCGGCCTCACGGCGGGCGTCGTCCAGTTGGCGCATCATCTGGTTGAAGGATTGCGTCAGCATCCCCAGTTCATCGCGGCTGTGAATGGCCTGACGCGGCGAATAATCGCCCTGCGCCACCGCCTCTGTGCCCTCGGCGAGAATGGAGAGCGGCGCGGACAGCCGTCGGGCGAGAAAAAAGGCGAGCGAAAAGGCAGCGAACAGCGCCATCAGCACGGTGAGCGTCAGGGTGAGCGCGTAAATGCGGGTCAGCCCCTCGCGCGCCAGTTGCAATTCCCGGTAATCCTGATACACCTCCTGCACCGCCTCGGCGTTTTGCGCCAGTTGGGATGGCACGGCCTGCGCCAGTTGCAGGATGTGCGGCGGCTCAAACAGGGTGAGCGAGGCAATCGGCAGCAGCACACGCAGGCTCATGTCGCCATTTTCGGCGCTGTCAATCACGGAAAAAACGCGCGTCGTCCGCGTCTGCTTCAATTCGATGCCCGCCGGGAGTTCTTCCGCGTCGCCCAGCGCGGCCTCCGCCGTTCTGGCCCGCTTCAATTCCGCTGGCGACGGGAGCGGCGGCAGGAGATCGCCAAGACCGCCCTGCGCGCTGGCAAGCAACTGGCCGCTGGCGGAAAAAAGCGCGATGGAATCCACCCCCGCCTGTTCGCGCAACCGGGCGAGCATGGCCCGCTGCGTGGCTTCCGGGCGGCCTTCCAGTTCCTGCGCCAGCCCCCGCGCCTTCTGGGTCAGTTCGCCCAGACGGGAATCCAGCACCGAACGCCCGAGATTCAGGCCCGATTCGAGCGCCTTTTCCACCCGCACATCAAACCAGCTTTCAATGGAATGCGTAATCACCTGCACCGAAACGCCATACACCAGCGCCCCCGGCAAAATGGCGACCAGCCCAAACATGAGGGTAAGCCTGAGTTTCAAGCGCGAGCCAAACACCTGCGCCCGATATTCCCGCCACAGACCAAAAAGTTGCCAGCCGACAAATCCGAGCAGGGCGACGGAAAGAAGCGTGTTCAACCCCAGAATCAAGGGATACTGGCCGGAAAACACTGGCGAATCCGCCGAGGTGGAGGCCAGCAGCAGCAGCCAGAGAATGCCGCCCAGTGTCGCGCCAAAAATGCCAAGGATGACCAGCAGGCGCTTCATTTAGACTCCGGCGCGGTGGACGGCGTTTCTGCGGCGGGGGTGGGCGGCGCGGCGGGCGGAGCCACAGGCGCGGGGACAACAAAATTCCAGCGCGTCCAGCCGGAATCCAGATTCCAGTCCCGGCTGGTGAGGGAAGCGACCTGAAAGGGTTTTGGTAATTGCGACACATCCAGCGCCAGCCGTAGCCCCGCCCGGTAGGCGTCGCCCGG
>JAITNI010000133.1 GCA_031290535.1 Zoogloeaceae bacterium | reverse complement strand
CGGGTTTTTATTTTTTGTCCTTCAGGTTTTGATATGTCCGATCTGCTCTCCTGTCTCAATCCGCCCCAACTTCAGGCGGTCACGCTGCCGCCGGTGCATGGCCTGATTCTGGCCGGGGCGGGGAGCGGCAAGACGCGGGTGCTGACGACCCGCATCGCCTGGCTGATTTCCACCGGACAGGTGAGTCCGCATGGCGTACTGGCGGTCACTTTTACCAACAAGGCGGCGCGGGAGATGCAGGCGCGTCTGGCGGCGCTGTTGCCCATTCACCCACGCGGCCTGTGGATTGGCACCTTTCACGGCCTCTGTCATCGCATGTTGCGCGCCCATTATCAGGATGCCGCGCTGCCGCAGGCGTTCCAGATTCTCGATACCGCCGACCAGTTGGCCCTCATCAAGCGCCTCCTGAAAAACCTGGGCGTCGATGACGAAAAATATCCGCCCAAAGAAGTGATGTATTTTATCAACGCCCAGAAAGAACAGGGCATCCGCGCCGCGCAGGTTGAGGCGTTCGACCCTTACACCCGCCGCAAGGCGGAGCTGTACGCCGAATACGAGGCGGTGTGCCAGCGCGAGGGCGGAGTGGATTTTGCCGAACTCCTGCTGCGCTGCTACGAATTGCTCTGCCGCAACGAACCCTTGCGCCGCCATTACCAGCAACGCTTCCGGCATATTCTGGTGGATGAGTTTCAGGACACCAACCGGCTGCAATACGCCTGGCTCAAACTGCTGGCCGCCGCTGACCAGCGCGGGGCGCAAGAAGCGGGCGCGGCGCTGTTTGCAGTCGGCGACGACGACCAGAGCATCTACGCCTTCCGGGGCGCGGAAGTGGCCAATATGCGCGAATTCGAGCGCCATTTTGCCGCCGCCAACCTGATCCGGCTGGAACAGAATTATCGCTCGCAGGGCAACATCCTCTCCGCCGCCAACGCGCTCATCCAGAATAACCGCGAGCGGCTCGGCAAGAATTTGTGGACGGACGCGGGCGAGGGCGAGCCGATTCGCGTTTTTGAGGGGTTTACCGATCTGGATGAGGCGCGGTTTGTGGTCGATGAAGTCCGGGCGCTCGCGGATGAGGAAGGGATGGCGCGCAGCCAGATGGCGTTTTTGTACCGCTCCAACGCCCAGTCGCGGGTGCTGGAACACGAACTTTTTTCACGCGGCATTCCCTACCGCGTGTATGGCGGCCTGCGTTTTTTCGAGCGTCAGGAAATCAAGCACGCGCTTGCCTATCTGCGCCTGATGGCCAATCCCGATGACGATACCGCCTTTTTGCGCGTGGTCAATTTTCCGACGCGCGGCATTGGCGCGCGCACGCTGGAAAACTTGCAGGCCACGGCGCACCAGATCAATTCCAGCCTCTACAACGCGGCGGCCTCGCTCTCCGGCAAGGCGGGCGTCACGGTGGGCGGGTTTGTCCGCCTGATCGAACAGTTGCGCCGCGAAACCGACGGCCTGAATCTGCCGGAAACAGTGACGCATGTCATCGAAATCAGCGGGCTGGCGGGGCATTACCGGAACGAAAAGGAAGGTCAGGAGCGCCTTGAGAATCTGGACGAACTCATCAACGCCAGCACCCTCTTTGTGGCGGAAGCGGGCGAAGAAGGCAACAACACGGCGAACGAAGGCGAGGCAAACGCGCTGTTGGCTTTTCTGACGCACGCCTCGCTGGAATCCGGTGAGCATCAGGCGGGCGAGGGGCAGGAGGCCGTGCAGTTGATGAGCGTCCACGCCGCCAAGGGGCTGGAATTCGATGCGGTATTCATCACCGGGCTGGAACAGGGGTTGTTCCCACACGAAAACGCCGCGCAGGAACGGGACGGTCTGGAAGAAGAGCGCCGCCTGATGTACGTGGCGATGACCCGCGCCAGAAAGCGCCTCTATCTTTCCTACGCCCAGAGCCGCCTGTTGCACGGGCAAACCCGCTATTGCCTGCCGTCGGCCTTTCTGGACGAAATTCCGCCGGAATTGTTGAAGCGCCTCACCAAAGCGCGCCCCATCGCGCCCAAAATGCCCGCCTGGAGCAGCACCATGCACAACAACGAGCCGCCGCCAGAAGAAAAACTGCCGGGGGGGCTCAGGGTGGGCATGAATGTGCGGCACGCCAAATTCGGCTTTGGCGTTATTGTGGAGTCCGAAGGCGAGGGCGAACAGGCGCGGGTGCAGGTCAATTTTGGCAGCGCCGGCATGAAGTGGCTGGCGCTGGCCTACGCCAGACTGGAACCGGCCTGAAGAGTATAAATTTCATGAATGTTTTTCCCCAAAATCTCCTGCGTGCCGAGCCGCTCGCCCCTCCCCGCCCTGACAAGGGCAGAGTTAGCGGGTTTGCGGCGGTTCAGGCTGTACGCCTCCCAAACCCCCCTGAATTCCCCCTTGTCAGGGGGGGCTTGCAGGGGTTTTCCCTTGTGCGCGGCTTTGTCGCATTTTGCACCCCCGATATTTCTAAAAACCCAAATTCGCCTCTCATGGCAATGGAATGGCAATGAAACTGCTTGTGCTCCT
>JAITNI010000110.1 GCA_031290535.1 Zoogloeaceae bacterium | reverse complement strand
GCCGGGCCTTCGGCGGCCATCTGCCAGAGATCTTCACCCAGCGCCGTTGATGCTTCCTCAAACGTGGCGCGAATCACGGCGGCGTCCTGTCCGGCGGCGTCGCGGTAGGCGGCCATCATGCCGACCGATTGGGAACCCTGGCCGGGAAATACAAAAGCGAAAGCCATCACAACCCCTTTTCTTAAAACTCGAACAGCAACGCGCCCCAGGTGAAGCCGCCTCCCACGCCTTCAAGCAGCACCCGCTGCCCGCGCCGGATGCGGCCATCGCGCACGGCCTCGTTCAAGGCCAGCGGCACGGAGGCTGCCGAAGTATTGCCATGCCGGTCGACGGTGACGACCACCTTGTCGCTGACCAGCCCCATGCGTTTGCCGGTGGCTTCAATGATGCGGATATTGGCCTGATGCGGAATGAGCCAGTCGAGGTCGGCAGGCGCGAGATTCGCCGCCGCGCAGCATTCCCTGGCGACTTCGGTCAGGACGCGCACCGCAGTCTTGAACACCGCCTGACCTTCCATGCGTAAAAACGGGTCGCCTGTCACCTGCCCATGCGCGATCTGGCCGGGGACGGAGAGAATCTTGACCAGGGAGCCGTCTGCATGCAGGGCGCTGGCGAGAATGCCGGATTCTTCCGCCGCTTCCAGCACCACCGCGCCCGCGCCGTCGCCAAACAGCACACAGGTGCCGCGATCCTGCCAGTCGAGAATGCGGGAGAACGTCTCCGCGCCCACGACCAGCGCCTTTTGGTGTGTGCCGGAACGGATGAATTTATCCGCGATGGAAAGCGCATACACAAAGCCGCTGCACACGGCCTGCACGTCAAAGGCCGTGGCGCCCCTGTTGCCCAGCGCGCCCTGCAACAGACAGGCCGTACTCGGAAAAATGTAATCGGGCGTTGAGGTGGCGACAATGATGAGATCGAGATCGGCGGCGGCAATGCCCGCCATGTCCAGCGCCTGCAAGGCGGCCTCGGTGGCCATCTGGCAGGAGGTTTGTCCGGGCGCGGCCAGATGGCGGGCGCGAATGCCGGTGCGGGTGACAATCCAGTCATCGCTGGTATTGATGCCCCGCGCCACCAGATCATCGTTCGTGACCGGCGGGCCGGGCAGATAGCCGCCAGTGCCCGCCAGACGGGAATAGTGTGTCATCAGACCTTCTCCTCAGTCGTGTGGGGTTCCCCGCCCTGTTGTTCTTGTTCGCGCTGGAGTTCTGCCAGCTTGACGGCGATGCGTTCCGGCACGTTGTTGCTGGCGGCTTCGTAGGCGCGGTCAATGGCCTGCCCGAAGGCAAAAATATCCGCCGAGCCGTGGCTCTTGACGCAAATGCCCTTCAAGCCGAGCAGACTCGCGCCATTATAGGCGCGGGGATCGACGCGACCCTTGAAATTACGCAGCACCTTCAGGGCGGCCAGCGCCGCCAGTCTGGTCAGCAGGGTGCGCCCGAATTCCTGTTTCAGAAACTGGCCGAGCATCTGCGCGATGCCCTCGGAAATCTTCAGGGCGACATTGCCGACAAAGCCGTCGCAGACCACCACGTCCGCGTGCCCCTTGTAGACGCCATCGCCTTCTACATTGCCGATGAAATTGAGGCCGGAATTTTGCAGGAGTTCGGCGGCGTCCTTGACCACCTTGTTGCCCTTGATGTCTTCCGAGCCGATATTGAGCAGGCCGACACGCGGACGCTCCCGGTGTTCAAGCGCCGCCGCCAGCATCGCGCCCATGATGCCGAACTGGAGCAGGTGCTCCGCCTCGCAATCCACGTTTGCGCCCAGATCGAGCATGTAGACATGCCCGCTGACGGTCGGCAGGACGCTGCAAATGGCGGGGCGGTCAATGCCCGGCAGCATTTTGAGGACAAAGCGGGAAATCGCCATCAGCGCGCCCGTATTGCCAGCGGAAACACAGGCGGAGGCGTCGCCCGCCTTGACCAGATTGGCGGCCACCCGCATTGACGAGTCTTTTTTGCTTTTCAGAGCCATGGCGGGGGATTCGTCCATGGCGACCACTTCACTGGCGTGCTGGATGCGGTAACGCCCGGAAAGGGCATCCGCCGACGCGAGCAGAGGCCGTATCAGGGCTTCCTGCCCGACAAAAATCACCCGTGCCTGGGGATGGTCGCGCAAAAAGGACAACGCTGCCGGAACGGTCACGGACGGGCCGTGGTCGCCGCCCATGCAGTCAATCGCAATGGTATGTGGCATCGGAATGCTTAAAGGCAAGTAAGGCGCAAAAGAAAGGCAGGCAGCCGACGCGAAGGCCGGAAACTACCTGCCTGACGCAAAGGAGATTACTCGTCCTTGCCCTTCAGGACTTTCTTGCCCCGATAGAACCCGGAAGGGGACACATGATGGCGCAAATGCGTTTCGCCCGTGGTGGATTCCACGGCCAGCGGCGGTTGCGTCAAAAAATCGTGGGCGCGATGCATTCCACGCTTGGAAGGGGACTTCTTGTTCTGTTGTACGGCCATCTTTCAAAACTCCAAAAAAACAACACTAGTCAATCATGCCCTTCAAGCGGGCCAGCGACGCAAACGGATGAGGCCGTTCGTCCCCGGCTGCATTGGCAGGCAAAACACAGGCATCGTGGCGCGGCGCGACCGGCAAGGCCAGCAGGATTTCATCCTCGATCAGAACCTTGACATCCAGCGTACCCGCCACGGGCAAAAAATCCAGACGATCCTCTTCCAGCTCTTCCTGAGTGGGTTCGGCGTCTTCGGGCACCAGTTCCAGAAGGCTGTCAATCGCCAGCCTTTCCTCCACCGCGCCCAGGCAGCGCTGGCAAAGCAGGGGGAGGACGCCACTGACTTCCAGACGCAAACGCGCCTGCTGGCGCTCGCCCGTCACGCCGACCAGACAGTATGTTACCTGCCCACTCGTTTCTGCCAGCAGATCATGCAGGCGCGGCAGTTCCGACAATGCCAGCACACCCGCCATCTGCCGGGATTCGCGGCTGAAACAGGGGGCGTCAATCAGGAACGGTTGCGACATAGGGGCGCGATGATATTATTTTTAGTCGGGCAAGTCAAAATTCTTCGCGTTGCGCCCTTATACCACTTCCGCCTTCTCAAGCACGACCTGCTCCACCGGCACGTCCTGATGAAAGCCCTTGTTGCCGGTTTTGACGGACTTGATTTTGTCGACCACCTCCATGCCCTCGACCACGTTGCCGAACACGCAATAACCCCAGCCGTTGCCAGATGGGGATTTGAAATCGAGAAAATCGTTGTCCTGCACGTTGATGAAAAACTGCGCGCTGGCCGAATGCGGGTCGTTGGTGCGCGCCATAGCGACGCTGCCGCGTTTGTTTTTCAGCCCCGCTTTGGCGGCTTTTTCGCCTTCGTTTTCAATCGGGTCGCGGGTTTCTTTTTGCTGCATGTCGGGGGTAAAACCGCCGCCCTGAATCATGAAACCGTTGATGACCCGGTGAAAAATGGTGTTGTCGTAGTGGCCGTCCTGGACGTACTGCTCGAAATTCCGCGCGGTGACGGGCGTGTTTTCGGCGTCCAGCGCCAGGGTGATGATGCCGTGGTTGGTGGTCAGTTTAATCATGGTTTTGTTCCCTTTTCGGACAGGAGAGTGACGGATTGAATGATGATGGCTTCAGTTGGCACGTTCTGATGCGGGCCGACGTTGCCGGTGGATGCCTTGGCGATTTTATCGACCACGTCCATGCCTTCTGTCACCTTGCCAAACACCGCGTAGCCCCAGCCGTCGAAGGAGGGAAAATCCAGATTGCCGTTGTCGACCAGATTGATGAAAAACTGCGCCGTGGCGGAATGCGGCTCGGAGGTTCTCGCCATCGCAATCGTGCCGCGTTTGTTCCTGAGGCCGTTTTTGGCTTCGTTCTCAATCGGGGCGCGGGGGGATTTTTGCGCCATGTTGGGGGTAAAGCCGCCGCCCTGAATCATGAAGCCGGGAATCACGCGATGAAACACGGTACCGTTATAAAAGCCGTCTTTCGCGTATTGCAAAAAATTCTGCACGGACTGGGGCGCTTTTTTGGCGTCCAGTTCCAGCACGATCTTGCCCTGGCTGGTCTCAATCGCCACACTGGGCGCGGCCTGAGCCGAGACCGCGCCAAGGACGCTTGCCATGAGCATGAGGCTCAACAGGCGGTTGCGAAGTTTTGAAATGTTCATGCTGCGTTTCTCCTTGTAAAAAATCGTGGGGGGGGGCGAGATCAGGCCGCGCCTTCATAGACGATTTTCCAGCGCCCCTGTTCCTTGCGCCAGTATTGGCGTTTTTGCATCCGGTTGCTCAGATTGTTGCTGTCGTAGAGCTGCTCGAAACTGACGACGGCGACTTCTTCCGCGCCCGGATTGCGAAACACCGAAAGCTGCTCCAGCCGGAGGTTAATCCAGCTTTTGCCGCGATTGACCTGCCGTTTTTGCCCGGCAAACTGCGCGTAAGTTTGTCCCTTGCCCTGGAAGGCGGGCGAATAGTGCGCCAGATAGCGTTCCACGTCCATGCTCTCCCAGTCGGCGCGCCAGAGGTCGATGCGCGCCTTCAGTTCGTCGCGCTCCTGTTGCCAGACGTCCGGGGCCAGCCATTCGATGCCGTTGGTGATGATGACAGGCGTCAGGCCAATCTGCACCGTGTCGCCCAGACGGTCGAAATCGGGATTGGCGAGCACCACACAACCGTCGGAGGCCTTGGGCGGGCGTGAAAAAGTGTCGGACGGCGTGCCGTGCAGCCAGATGCCGGAGCCGCCCCGGCCCTGCGCCCTGTCCCACTCATTCGGATAATTGAGGGGATACGCGCCATGCCCGTACATGTCGGCCAGTTTTTCACGCGGCAGGTGGGAAGTGATGTGATAGACGCCCACGGGGGTGCGCTTGTCGCCCTCCGCCGTTTTTTCCGCGCCGAGCTTGCCCTGCGTGACGTAATAGTCGCTCACCAGGCGCGGGCGGCCCTGATCGTTCTGGTACAGGTACAGCCGCGCCTTCCGGGTATCGACAATGATGGCGTAACGCTGGTCGTCGCGCAGTTGCAGAAGATAGCGCGGCACGGCATCGGCGGCGGGACGGTTTTTATAGCCCTGCAAGCGGACAAAGGCTTCTTCGCGCAGGTCAGCCACCCGGTCTGCCGGGGCGTTTTGAGCCGCGCCAAAGGCGCTCAGGGGCTGGGCACGAGCCAGAAACAGGTCGCCCTTGATGAGATAGGCGAGCCGAAAATTGGGGTAACGGAGAATCAGCCCCTCGGTGAGCTGCATGGCCCGGTCAAGATGGTAGCCCTCAATCGCGGCAAAAATGCGCTCCAGTTGGGGTTCCGGGCCGCTGTCGGCGGACGGCGGCAGGAGGGCGGGCAACAAAGCCGGAACATGGGGCGACAACACGCCGGTTTTGGGCGCGGCAGGCGGGGTTGCGTCCATCCCGGCGCGGCTGAAAAAATACCAGAACGCGCTGCCCAGAAGGACAATGCTCACGCCCAGCGCGCCCCACTTCCAGAACCGTTTTTGCATGGTCAGCGGGCGTCTTCGTCAGCAATCAGCCAGCGGTTGCCGGAACGCACCAGCGCCAGCGTTTTCTCCGAATCTCCCTTGAAGCTGGAGGCTTTGTAGTGCTGGCGAAAGCGCACGCTGGCGCGGTTGCCGTCAATCGTGATGGCGGGTTTGTCGTAAGTGATCTTGATCCAGGCCGGACGGCTGATGCGCTCCTTGCGCTCGGCCTCCCATTCTTTACGGCTGACGCCCTTGGGCGGCTGAAAGCCGGGGGCGTAAAAAGCCAGATATGCCTTGACGTCCTGACGCGCCCAGGCGGCGATCCAGTCGGCAAGGGTTTTGGCGACTACCTGCTGGGCGTCTGCGGTCGGGACGGACGCAGACGCGCCCGGAACCGGGGCGGGTTTTGTTGCGCCCGGCTCCGCTGTTGTGGGCGCGGATTTGGGCGGAGCCGGGGGGGGCGTGGCGGCAGCGCCCGGCGTGACCG
>JAITNI010000095.1 GCA_031290535.1 Zoogloeaceae bacterium | reverse complement strand
CCTTGTGTGCGGCTATGCCGCATTCCGCTACAGTGGAACCCGCCTGCGGCTGTCCTTCGATCTGGTCAGGGAAAGTGCGCTACGCGGAGATTTGGACGTTCATGTGATTGCCCTGCTGTACCTGTTTTTCCCGGATGCTTCCCTGATTTTTAGGGCATAATCCCGTTTTGAGCTTTTATCCTGTCGGGGTTTGTCCATGAGCGCGCCTTCTACTGTTGTCATTACGTCGGAAATTGCCGCGTTGCTGTTGGCGGCCCAGATTCTTCATGAGCGAAACAGCGGCACTTCGTCGGTACGCGCTCCTCTGGTGGAGGAGGCGCTGGCGCGGGAGGGGCGGGCGCTTCCGTCCGAAGCCGCCGATTTTGAGACGCTGCTGGCCGAGGCGCAGGCGCAAGAACAGGAGCGGCGAGCCTGGCGGCAGGATATGCAGGCGGCGGAGGAAACGCGGCTCTCCGGCTTGCGGGCGATGGTGGAGACGCTGGAACAGCGCATTGCGCGGCTCTCCGGGCTGCTGGGGGTGTCGGTGGCGGCGTTTTCCCGACCGCCCACGCCCAGAGGGGCGGATGCGGCGCTCTGGAGCGCCTATGCCAGACAACTGGAAACGCTGGCGCAGGAACTGGAAGAACGCTGCGCCGAACGCGCCGGTCAGGCGGTGCAACAGGCGCTGGCGGCGGTGGAAGCCTTGCCCGATCTGGACAATATTCTGGCGCTTTATCTGGCGCAGCGGCAGGCCGAGCGGGGGGAAGCGGAACAGACCCGCTGGCGGGAACTGGTCGAACGGGTGCTGGCGCGGCTGGAATTGCCTGCGGGCAAAGCGGTGCCCACGCGGCTGGAAATGCTGGCCCGCGACGTGATTCTGGCCGATTCCCCCGCCCGCGCCGAGTTGCTGGCCAATGAACTGCGGCTGGGTGTGCAGCAGGAGCGGCAGGAACAGGAGGCCATGCGGCAGGAGGCAAGTCAGGCGCGCGCCTGGCTTGCCCGGCTGCCGGAAAATGATTTGCCCGAACCCCTGCGCGCTTTGCTGTCCGAAGTCGCGGCGGGGTTGCATCGTCTGGATGTCGAGACGCGCCGCCGCGTGGAGGCGCTGGTCGCCGTCTTTGAGGAAGACGAGGCGCGGCGCGCGCAGGCCGCCGCCGCCGTGGTGCTGGAACAATCCCTGAAAGATCTGGGCTATCAGGTGGAACCCATTCAGGAAACCCTGTTTGCCTCCGGCGGCATGACGCATTTACAGCGTTCCGGCTGGGAAGATTATTACGTGCGCCTGCGTCTCAACGCCAAGGAAAAAACCCTCAATTTCAACGTCGTGCGCGAGAAAAATGAAAATGCCACTGCCGACGTGAACGAACGCAGACGGCGCGACTTCATGGCCGAAGACCGCTGGTGCGCCGAATTTCCAAAACTCCTCGCCACGCTGGCGGCGCGGGGGCTGGACATGAAGATCATCCGCCGTCTGGACGCGGGTGAACTGCCGGTGCAGGAAGTCGCCCCGGATGTCCTGCCCCGTTTTGACGCTGAAGAAGGATTCTGGCGCAAGACCGCTTCCAAATCCATGCCTTTGCCGGATAAAAAATCATGAGCGACGACGACCTTTCTCCCCGCTGGATTCGTGATCTGGAGCGGCTGCTCCCGATTCGTTCCCAATTCATCATCGCGGGCAATATTCGCGACCATTTTTTGACGCGCCTTGAGCGCGGCGGCCAAACACCCGTGCCGTTGGCGCGTTGTTTATGGACGAGCCTGCAACGGCAGGGCTATCGTTTTTTGCTGATTTACGACCCGGTGGAAGGTGTGCGCCCGTATCCCAACGAGCCGGAAACCGTGGCGCTGGCAGAACAACTCCTGCACCTGAAATTGCAGGATGGCGTCATGCCCCTGAGTCTGGAAAGCCTCGCCGACCTGATGAAGCGCCTCACCCGCCTGCGCGAAGCCCGCGCCGCCCTGCTGGTGGATTTTGCTTCCCGTCTGGTACGTCATCCCGACCATATGGACGCCCCCGAACACCGCTTTTTTCTCGCCGCCGAGCGGCTGGCGGTGCACGCCACGCCCATTGTCGTCAAGGGTGCCGCGTCTGAAAAAGCGGCGGCAGGGGGCGATAACAAGCCGCGTTACAACCCGGTGCTCTGGCTTTTGAACCGTCCGCAGGATTTGCCTTCCTGGCTGGCGCTGGATAACGTGAAAGTCGAAATCCTGAATGTGGCGCTGCCGGATTTCGAGACCCGGCAGGCGGCGGCGCAAAGTTATATCAGTCTGTTTGCCGAACAGGAGGGCGCGGAACCTGCGGCGCGGGAAAAATTCGCCCGCGATTTTGCCGCCGCGACGGAGGGATTGCCGCTGGCAGCGCTTTCGGACAGCGCCCAACTGGCGAACCGGCAGGGCATTTCCTTTCAGAACGTGGAGGACGCCGTGCAGTGCTACAAGGTCGGGGCGCTGGAAAATCCCTGGAAAAAACCCTATCTGCGCGAACGCATCGGCGGCGCGGCGGGGTTTATCGAAGGGCGCGTCAAGGGGCAGGAACAGGCCGTCACCAAGGCGGTGGATATTCTCATGCGTTCGGTCATGGGGCTTACCGGCGCGCAGGCCAAGAGCGGCGGCAACCGGCCCAGAGGCGTCCTGTTTCTCGCTGGCCCCACCGGCACGGGCAAGACGGAACTCGCCAAAACCCTGACCCAACTGGTGTTTGGCGACGAACGGGCTTACATCCGCTTTGACATGAGCGAGTTTTCCGAAGAACACGCCGGGGCGCGGCTGCTGGGCGCGCCGCCGGGTTACGTGGGCTTTGAGGCGGGCGGCGAACTCACCAACGCCGTGCGTGAAAAACCCTTTTCCGTGGTGCTGTTCGACGAAATGGAAAAGGCGCATCCGCGCATTCTGGATAAATTCCTGCAAATTCTGGAAGATGGCCGTCTCACCGATGGCCGGGGCGATACCGCCTATTTTTCCGAGACCATTCTGGTGTTCACCTCCAATCTGGGCATTTTTACCGAGGACAAGGGGGGCAATCGCGTCCAGAACGTGCAGCCGGGCGACCCGTATGAAAAGGTGGAGCGCGAGGTCAAGAACGCCATTACCGACTATTTCAAATATCGCCTGTCGCGCCCGGAAATCCTGAACCGCATTGGCGACAATATCGTCGTCTTCAATTTCATCACCCCCCCGGTGGCCAAGCGCATTTTTGCCGGGATGCTGAACAACGTGATGGCGCGGGTGTGGGAAGAACACAAGCTGGAACTCGAACTCGCCCCGGAAGTCTACAGCCAGCTTGCCGAATGGTGCGTCCGCGATCTGGGCAACGGCGGGCGCGGCATTGGCAACCAGCTGGAATCCCGCTTCATCAACCCCCTCTCTCGCGCCCTGTTCGCGTTCGATCTGGAAGGCAGAAACAGCGTCAGGGTGGCGGCATTGCAGGAGAGCGAGGAAAAGATTGTGTCCGTCAGGCTGGAGTAATGCCAGTTTTCAATGACCCCAACCGTGAATTTTGCAGGCGCGGAAAAGCATCCGCCCAGGGCGCACAGAGTGCGCTCCTACAGCTTGGAGCATCCGGTTTTTATTGCGCGGAGGCTCTCGTTGAAAATCCGGGCGGCAAAGAATGGCAGCAGCGCCTGCATGGTTTTTCGTGCGCGAAAACGGAAAAGGAAGTTGAGGACATGATGTCTCTGTTCTCAACGCTGCAAAAACCGGCGGCAACGCCATGAAGAGGAGAAAGAAATGAAAATGTCCCCCACCCTGTGCCTCGCCGCCGCCCTGATGGCGCTCTGTTGCGTCTGTCAGGCAGGACACGCAACGCCCCCCGTCGCGCAGGCAGAGGCAAGTGGCGCGAAAAAGACGCAGCCGGCGGCATTGCCAAAATTTGGCGACTATCCCGCGCCGCGCTACCAAGGGTCAATCGCAACGGTGGACGTGCGCGAAGGCGACAATCCGTTGGCAATCAATTTTGCGGGCAAATACTATATCAACCGCCATCACTGTCGCAATATGGACTGTTATGGGGAGCTTGCGCTAATGGATTTGAGCAATGACCGCACTTTGGGCAGGCCTTTGCAGGGGGCAATCAGCGCGGGTGATCTTTTTCCCTATGTCGAAGAACGCAGCTTGAAAACCCTCGCCTTTGAAGCGGAAAGCGCGCTATTGGTGATCCGGTTTTTTGCGCCGGAGGAGACCCAAAATCCCTACCGAACGATCTATTTCATTCCCCGGAAACACGAAATTCTGGAGATTGACTTCAAGGAGATTGCGCGAGAAGAAGCGTACCCCAAAGACGTGCGCGCCTTTCTGGAAAACCGCAATGAATGCGAACATTTCGCGGGCGAGCCGTCCTACGACGCCGAACGCGCCAGGGAACTGAATACCGCGATCAAGCGCTACTGCGGCGCACTGGAACGCGCCCGTCAACCGCTGG
>JAITNI010000088.1 GCA_031290535.1 Zoogloeaceae bacterium | reverse complement strand
CTGATGGAAGAAATCGCCAAGGTGCGCCGCGTGATTCAAAAAGCCGACCCGAGCGGCCCGCACGAAGTGCTGCTGGTGCTGGATGCCAACATCGGCCAGAACGCGCTCCAGCAGGTCATAGCGTTCGACAAGGCCATTCAGGTGACGGGTCTGGTGCTTACCAAGCTGGATGGCACGGCCAAAGGGGGCGTTATTGCCGCCATCGCCCGCCAGTGTCCGAAGCCGATTCGCTTTATCGGTGTTGGCGAAGGCATTGACGATCTGCGCCCCTTTGTGGCGCGCGACTTCGTAGAGGCGATCTTCGCATGATTGTCGGCAATCATCTCGTCAAACGCTATCCCGGCGGGTTTGAGGCCATTCAGGACTTGAGCTTTGAGATCAACGGCGGCGAGATGGTGTTCATCAGCGGCCATTCGGGCGCGGGCAAGACCACGCTTTTGAAACTGTTGGGCGCGATCGAGCGGCCTACTTCGGGGAGTCTGCTGGTCAACGGCCAGAACCTCATGGCGCTGCGCCGCCATGCGCTGCCCTATTTGCGCCGCAATCTGGGGCTGGTGTTTCAGGATCAAAAATTGTTGTTTGATCGTTCGGCGCTGGAAAATGTATTGCTGCCGCTGGAAATTATTGGCCTGCCGCCCAAAGAGGCGCAACGTCGCGCCTGCGCCGCGCTGGACAAGGTGGGTCTGCTGGCGCGGGAAAAGGCGCGGCCCATTGCGCTCTCCGGCGGTGAACAGCAGCGGCTGGCGATTGCCCGCGCCGTCGTGAATCGTCCCACCCTCTTGCTGGCCGACGAACCGACGGCCAATCTTGACCCGGATTCCGCCCGGCAGGTGATGGGTTTGTTCGTCGCCTTCAATCAGGTCGGCGTCACGGTGGCGATCGTCACCCACGCGCCACAGGAAATGCCGCCGCATCCGGTGCGGCGGCTGCTGCTCAACCACGGCAGGCTCGCCGCATGAAAACCTGGCTGCGCCAACATCTGACCGCCCTGCGCCGCGCCCTGCGCCGCCTGTGGCGTTCGCCCCTGAATACCTTTCTGTCGCTGCTCGTCATCGGCATCGCCATGACGCTTCCCGCCGCCGGTTATGTGTTTCTGGATAACCTCAAGACGCTGGGTCACAACGCCACCGGGGCGCAGCAGATCAGCCTCTTCATGCAGCCCGATCTGGAACGCGCCACGCTTCAGGAAACGATCCGGCAACTGGAAGCGCGCCTGCCCGACCAATGGCGCTTTGTGCCACGCGAGGAAGCGCTTGAACGCCTGAAGGCAAGCGAGGACATGGCGGAAATCGTCGCCAGCCTGCCCCAAAATCCCCTTCCCGACGCCTTTATCATCGAACCGCTTGACGCCCGCCCCGAAGCGCTGGAAACCCTGCGCGAGACGCTTGCGACGCTGCCGGGCGTCTCTCACGCGCAACTGGATTCCGCCTGGGTGAAACGTTTTGACGCCTTTTTGCAACTGGGGCGGCTGGCGGTCAATCTGCTGGCGGCGGTGTTTGCCGTCGGGCTGATTGCGGTGACGTTCAACACCATCCGCCTGCAAGTGCTGGCGCAGGCGGACGAAATCGAAGTGGCGCGGCTCATCGGCGCTACGGACGCCTTCATCCGCCGCCCCTTTTATTATTCCGGCCTGCTGCAAGGCGCGCTGGGCGGTGTGGTTGCCACCCTCCTGCTCTTTTCCGGCCTGACCGTCCTCAAAACGCCGGTCGCCCAGCTTGCCGCCCTGTACGGCAGCCTCTCCGGCCTCGCCCCCTGGTCGCTCCCCCTCCTGCCCCTCATCGGCGCGATTCTGGGCTGGCTCGGGGCGCAACTCTCGGTGAGTCTGGCGCTGCGGCAGGGGGAGTAGAAGCACGTTGCAAGATTACCTAGAGAAACTCTGAACAACTCCCAACTGTCCAGGCTGAGGCAGTCGTTGCCCTTGTTTTTGCAGGGAATGCCCTTCGGCAGCGCTTCAGGGCGAACGGTATTATTCAGGGTTTCTCTGGGTGATTCTCACATTCTCAGGGCAAATCTTCCCGACGCAGCATGAACACATACTGGTTGCCTGCGGCAGTCTCCAGCCAGGTAAAGGGGAGCTGGGGATAGGCGGCTTCCAGCGCGGCGCGGTTGTGGCCGATTTCCACGACCAGCAGCCCATCCGGCCTGAGTCTGGATTTGGCGGCGGCGAGGAGGCGGCGGGTAAAATCCAGGCCATCCGCGCCGGAACCGAGCGCTAGCGCGGGTTCCTTTTGATATTCCGGCGGCAGGGCGGCCACAGAAGGCGCGTCTACGTAAGGCGGGTTGGAAAGGATGAGGTCGTAGGTTTCCGCCTGCAAGGCCGCGAAGGCATCCGATTCCAGCAGGCGCACCCGATCCTGCAACTGGTAATCCGCCACATTGCGACGGGCGACCGCGAGCGCCTCGGGGGAAAGGTCAATCGCGTCGATGCGCGCGGCGGGAAAATTCAGGGCGGCAAGAATGGCGAGACAGCCGGAACCGGTGCATAAATCCAGCACGGCCTCCATTGCGTCGGGCGCGTCCACCCACGGGGTCAGTTGTTCTTCCAGCAGTTCAGCGATGAAGGAGCGGGGCACAATCACCCGTTCATCAACATAAAAACGATAGCCATTGAGCCAGGCTTCGTGAGTCAGATAGGCGGCGGGCAGGCGTTCGGCAATGCGGCGCTGGTAGAGACGCAAAAGCGTTTCCCGTTCGGCAGGCAGCAGGCGGGCGTCCAGAAAGGCTTCCAGTCGCTCAGACGGCAGTTGCAGGGAAAAAAGCGCCAGATAGACGGCCTCATCCCAGGCGTTGTCGCAGCCGTGACCAAAATAAAGCCCCGCTTCGTTGAAACGGCTGACGGCAAAGCGCAGACAATCGCGCAGGGTAAGAAGTTCGTGACGGGCAATGTTGAACATGACAAGGGGTCTCTATAAGCGCGGTGCGCCATGAGAAGCGCAGTCGCATGATTTTTTGAGCCAGAAACAGGGCTTAAGGAAACTCTGAACAACTTCCAACCGTTCGGGCTGAGCCTGTCGAAGCCCTCGTTGTTACAAGGAATGCCCTTCGACAGAAGCTCTCAGGGCGAACGGGATTATTCAGAGTTTCCTTAACTTTCCAGCAGCTTTTTAATATCCGCCGCGACCTCTTCGGGTGTGGCGTCGTGACCGATGGAGAGGCGCAGGCGACCCTGGGGGTCGTAGACATAGGTCATGACGCTGTGGTCGATGCTGTAGGTGTTGGGCGTGCTGCCGGGGTTGATCTGGTAGAAGACGCGAAAATCGCGGGCGAGTTTGGGGGTGTCTTCCGGCGCAGCGTAGAGGCCAAGAAAAGCAGGATGGAAGGCGGGGGCGTATTCGCGCAGCACTTCCGGCGTATCCCGTTGTGGGTCAAGCGTGACAAAGAGCACCTGTACCCTTTCGGCGTTGTCGCCCAGCAGCGCCACGGCCTGCGCGGCGCGCAGCAGGGTGGTGGGGCACACATCGGGACAGTGGACATAGCCAAAAAAGAGCAACACCGCCTTGCCGCGCCAGTCCGCCAGCGTGCGCTCCTGACCTTTCGCGTCCTTCAGGCGAAAATCCTGCGCCTGCGGGTGGCTTTGTTGGGGATCCCGGATTTCCATCGCGTGAAAAACCGGCGCATCTTGCGGTGTGGACGGCGGGTTTGTGGAGGGCGCGTCGCAAGCCATCAGCAGGGTCGCGCCCCACCACAAAACGCCCCAAAAAATGCATCGGGCGCTGTTTTTACGGGAAAGATTCATGAATCCGGTCATTCCTTATGGCCTGCCCTGCGTTTTTTGCGGGCTTGTCGCCGGGGGCGGCGCGTTCAGGGGGCGAACTTCCGCTTCCACCGCATATTCCTGACGCACTCCCTGGTCGTTTTCCACCACCAGCGACAGCGACACCCGCTGACCCGCCACCAGCGGCGTTTTGAGTTCCATCAGCATGATGTGCAGGCCGCCGGGTTGCAATGTCGTTGCCTGCCCCACTTGCAGCGGCAGGCGGGGAACCGGGCGCATTTTCATCACGCTGCCTGCCATTTTCATTTCATGCACCTCGGCTCTACCCGCGAGCGGGGAATGCACACCGACCAGCGTGACAGGGGCGGGGGTCTCCAGCGTCATGAAAACGCCGGTCGCCTGCTGTCCGGGCACGGTCGCCCGCGCCCAGGGGTGAGACACAACAAGCTGGGCATGAGCC
>JAITNI010000085.1 GCA_031290535.1 Zoogloeaceae bacterium | reverse complement strand
TCCTCTCCTGGGCACCAAACTTATTTTCCCCTAGTTGCTTGCAAAGCCAGTATCCACGCGGTTTCCGCCGGGGTACTGGCTTTTTGCTGGTACACTTTTTGCTCCCTAGGGTACATTGGTGCGTACCAAAACTGTACCAGATGGCGGCCATTCAAAAACTGGAGGAAGTCTGACGGGCGCTGGCGCGGATCAAAGGCGTCCCGGATTCTCGCACATTTTCAAAAAAGACGCTTGCTCAATCATGGGCAGCCTCTCGTGAGACGGAAATCCGCGCCCTGGGCGCGGGGTCGTTGCCCGACATTACGCTAATCGGCACCCTTTGTCTTTTATAGTGGGGCGGAGAGTGGAGACGGTTTCATCGGGGTGGGATACGGCGCATAAATTTGCCCCAAGTCCGTGATGAGCGCCGGTTCGCGGGTTAAAATCCGGGCCATGCGAATTCTGGCTTTGGAAACTTCTACCGAGTCCGGTTCCTGCGCGTTCTGGCAGGAGGGCGGCGTTCTGGTCGCTGACTGTCCGCCGGGGCGCTCGCATTCGGAAACACTGATTCCTCTGGTACAACAGTTGCTGGCCGAGGCGGGCTGCGGCTTTGCGGCGCTGGACGCCATTGCTTTTGGCATGGGGCCGGGGGCGTTTACCGGCTTGCGTGTGGCGTGCGGCGTCGCGCAGGGCATGGCGGCAGCGCTGGATTTGCCCATGCTGCCCGTGGGGTCGCTGGAGGCGATGGCCTGGGCGACGGGTGGCGAGCGGGTCTTGAGCCTGCTGGATGCGCGGATGGGCGAAGTGTATTGCGGCGCGTTCGAGCGCGACGATGCGAGGCCAGTCGCGCTTACAGAACTGGCGGCGCAAACGCCGGAGGCCATTGTCTTGCCGCAAGGCGAAGGCTGGCTGGCGGCAGGTAATGCCTTGCGGGCGTATCCGCAACTGGCGGCGCGGTTTGAAGGATTGCCCGGCTGGCGCTGCCTGCCCGCAATCCTGCCGCACGCGAAAGAGGTGGCAGAATTGGGCGCTCTGGCTTTTTTACGCGGCGAGGCGCTTGATCCCGCTCTGGCCGCGCCCCGCTACGTGCGTGATAAAGTGGCGCGCACCACGGCGGAACGTCTGGCCGACAGAGGCCATTCATGATGAATCTTTCCGCGCCTTCGCCCTCTTTTTATCGGGAGGTTCTGGCCGGGTTTCCCGCGCTGGAACTGGAAGGGATGACCCCGGCCGATCTGGAGGGCGTCACCGCGCTGGAAGCGATCACCCAGCCCTTTCCCTGGCGGCGCGTCAATTTTGCCGATTCCCTGACGGCGGGCCACGCGGCCTGGGTGTTGCGGCAGGGCGGTGACTCTCTGGGCTTCATGGTGCTGATGCTTGCCGTCGATGAAGCGCATCTGCTCAATGTGGCCGTGACGCCCGTGCGTCAGCGGCAGGGACTGGGGGCGCGGCTGTTGCGGCATGGCATGGCGTGGTCGACCCGTCAGGGCATGAAATCCATGCTTCTGGAAGTGCGCCCCTCAAACACGCGGGCGCTGGCTCTGTATCGCCATCTGGGCTTTGTTGAGGTCGGGCGGCGCAAAGCCTATTACCCGGCCCCGGCAGGGCGGGAAGATGCCCTGATTTTGAGCCGCATGTTGGAAGACGTTTTGCCATGAATGACAAACAGCAAATCCTGTTGCGGGAAATGGGCTATACCCTCTGGCAACTGCGCCAGTCCGCGTCCGGGAACGTGCCAAAAACTTCCCCGGTGGAAAATACTTTTTCCGCGCCGGAACCCGCCCATGCCGTTTTGCCCACGTCCCATCCCGTCAGCGTTCGGGAGGAAGGGGGAAAACCGGTTTCTCATGCCCCCCCTCAGGCGGAAGGCGGGCACACGCCGGGGACGAGCGTAAAAACCCCTCCTGCCGCCATGTCGCCCGCAGTGGCGCGGGTGGCGCGCATCGCGCAAATGGATTGGGATTCCCTTACGCAGGCTGTGCAGGATTGTCAGGCGTGCGAACTGTGCAAACGCCGTCAGCAGGCGGTGCCGGGCGTGGGCGATCGGGCGGCGGACTGGTTGTTTATCGGCGAAGGGCCGGGAGCCGAGGAAGACGCTAGGGGCGAACCCTTTGTAGGGCAGGCGGGCAAACTGCTGGATGCCATGCTGGCGGCGATCGGCCTCAAACGGGGCGAAAACGTGTACATCGCCAACGCGGTCAAATGCCGCCCGGAAGGCAACCGCACGCCGCACGCGGAAGAAATTGCCCTTTGCCGCCCCTTTTTATTGCGTCAGATCGAACTCTTGCAGCCCAGACTGATGGTGCTTCTGGGCAAGGCGGCGGTGCATAGCGTGCTGGGCGAAGACAAATCGCTCGCCTCCCTGCGCCAAAAACGCTTTACGCACGGCGAAATTCCCGTGGTCGTCACCTACCATCCGGCCTATCTGCTCAGAAGCCTGCCGGAAAAAGGCCTGCCGGAAAAAGCCAAGGCGTGGGAAGACCTGTGCTTTGCGCGGCGGACGTTTTTGTCCGCCAGAACACCGCCAATGTAACGGCGATAGGGTCAGGGCAATCGCACGAATGCCGTCAACATGCGAGAACTTTGGCCGCAGCGAGATTTTTCCTTTTTCCACAAGGGAAACTCTGAACAACCCCCAACCGTTCGGGCTGAGCCTGTCGAAGCCCTTGTTTTTACGGAGTGCGCCCTTCGACAGAGCTTCAGGGCGAACGGCTTTGTTCAGGGTTTCTGGGTATTGTCAGCCCCGCCGCATGGCGTCGAAAAACTCGTTGTTGTTCTTGGTGGCCTTAATCTTGTCGAGCAGGAATTCCATCGCGTCCAGATCGTCCATCGGGTAGAGCAGTTTTCGCAGCACCCACATTTTTTGCAGCACGTCGGGCTTGAGCAGCAGTTCTTCGCGGCGGGTGCCGGAGCGGTTGACGTTGATGGCCGGGTACATCCGCTTTTCCGACATGCGCCGATCCAGGTGGATTTCCATGTTGCCCGTGCCCTTGAATTCCTCGTAAATCACATCGTCCATGCGCGAGCCGGTTTCGATCAGGGCGGTGGCGATGATGGTCAGCGAGCCGCCTTCCTCGATATTGCGCGCCGCGCCGAAAAAGCGCTTCGGCTTTTGCAGGGCGTTGGCATCGACGCCGCCAGTGAGCACCTTGCCGGAAGCGGGCTGCACGGTGTTGTAGGCGCGCGCCAGACGGGTGATGGAATCGAGCAGGATAATCACGTCCTTTTTCATTTCCACCAGCCGCTTGGCCTTTTCGATCACCATCTCGGCCACCTGCACATGGCGCAGGGCGGGTTCGTCGAAGGTGGAAGCGACTACTTCGCCGCGCACGTTGCGGGTCATTTCCGTCACTTCTTCCGGGCGCTCGTCGATCAGGAGCACGATCAGGGTCGCTTCCGGGTGGTTGCTGGTGAGCGAGTGGGCAATGTGTTGCAACATCACCGTTTTGCCGGATTTGGGCGGCGAGACAATCAGGCCGCGCTGACCTGCGCCGATGGGGGCAATCATGTCGATTACCCGGCTGGTGATGTTTTCCTCGGCCTTGATGTCGCGTTCGAGTTTCAGATGCCGCGTGGGGTGCAGGGGCGTCAGGTTCTCGAACATCAGTTTGTTCTTGGTGGCTTCTGGCGGTTCCCCGTTGATCTTGTCGAGCTTGGTCAGCGCCGAATAGCGCTCGCCATCCTTGGGGGTGCGGATTTCGCCTTCAATGGAGTCGCCGGTTCGGAGGTTGAAGCGGCGGATTTGCGAGGGGGAGACGTAAATATCGTCCGTGTTGGCCTGATAGGAGGTATCGGGCGAGCGCAGAAAACCAAAACCGTCGGAAAGAATTTCCAGCGTGCCGTCGCCGTAGATCGGTTCGCCTTTTTTGGCCTGCGAGCGCAGGATGGAGAAAATCAGTTCGTGTTTGCGGAGGCGGTTGGCAGCGTCAATGTTGAAACTGGCGGCCATTTCAACCAGTTGGCTGACGTGGAGCGACTTGAGTTCGGAAAGGTGCATGGGTGGTGTGGAAAACAGCGGGGGGAAAGGGAACAAACGAAAAAATCGGGGCGACAAAAGCGCCGGGAAAATTCAGGGAAAAGGGAGAGAGGCAGATACGCCCGAATCCGTGTGATCTGGATTCAGGCAGCGAGAGTAGATGATTTACAGGATGCTGTCAATAAAAGCGGTCAGTTGGGATTTGGATTGCGCGCCGACTTTGGTGGCTTCCAGATTGCCGTTCCTGAAAATCATCAGGGTAGGGATGCCGCGAATGCCGTATCTGGCTGGCGTTTGCCGGTTCTCGTCGATATTGAGCTTGACCAGCTTCAGCTTGCCTGCGTACTCGTCGGCCAGCTCATCGAGAATGGGGGCGATGGCCTTGCAGGGGCCGCACCATTCAGCCCAGTAGTCCACCAGCACAGGCTGTAGGGATTGCAGCACTTCGGCTTCAAAGGTGTCATCGGTCACGTAATGGATATGCTCGCTCATGGGGTTCCTCTTGCGGTTGGGGGCACTGGCTTTTTTGCCAAGGCGGTAATGCTAACCAAAAATACCTGTTCAGGGAAGCCGGTTTTTTTACCGCGTGTTTTTGCCAGGACGGGACAAGTCGCAACAAGACACTTGATATAAAGAATCATTCTCATTACAATCCGGTCTTCCTTTCCCCTTCCCGCCTGAATCGCCATGTACAAGCCCGATGCAGAATACCCGGAAAACCCGCAACTTTCCGTGGCCGCCGCTCTGGAACTCCTGACGTCCGTCAGCCTGCGCGGCGCGGATGCCGCACGGTGCGGGGCGCTGCTCAGGCATCTGGAACGCCTGCAATGGGATGCTGCTCTTGCCGAACCGCTGCGCGCCACCTGCGCCCAGTTGTTTCTGATCTGGCAACACGTCTTGCAGTCGATTCAAACCGCCGAGTCCGAAGGCGGGGAGACGTGCCGAGCCAAATCCTGCGGCCCACTGTCGCACACCCTGCACTGATTCACCTCAACTCTGGAGAACACACGATGTCCCGTTATACTGGCCCGCGCCTAAAAGTCATGCGCGCTTTGGGTCTTGATTTGCCGGGCCTGTCCCGCAAAAGCATGGCCGAGCGCCCGAATCCTCCCGGACAGCACGGCGCGAAGCAAAACAGAAAATCCGGCTTCGGCTTGCAGTTGATGGAAAAGCAAAAGCTGCGGATGAATTACGGCCTCACTGAGCGGCAGATGCGCCGTCTGGTGCTTGACGCACGCAAAACCCAGGGCGCGACGGGCGAAAAAATCGCGGAACTTCTGGAGCGTCGTCTGGATAACGTGGTGTTTCGCGCCGGTTTCGCCCCGACGATTCCCGCCGCCCGCCAACTGGTCAGCCACGGGCATCTTCTGGTCAATGGCCGCCGCGTGAATATTGCCTCTTACCGGCTGCGAATCGGCGACACGGTGGCGCTGTGCGCGAAAAGCGCCGGACTGTACTGCGTCAGGGAAACCCTCGCCGAACCCGCCCTGACGCGCCCGGAATGGCTGCATTGGGACGACCAGACACGCATCGCCCGCGTCTCGCATTTACCCGCTGCGGACGACATTCCTTTTCCGGTGTCGCTTCAACTGGTCGTGGAATATTATTCGCAGCGGCTGTAACGGGCGCGGCTTGCCGTCGGGCGGCGCGTGACCGGGAGCGTGGGGTAGAGGGGTTGCATGAATGCACTGCGCGTAAAATTCGCCTTGCCGTCAGCCATTCCTTCTCCCCTTCGGGGAGAAGGTGGCCGAAGGCCGGATGAGGGGCGGGGGTTCAATTGGCAGAGACGTTCCTA
>JAITNI010000039.1 GCA_031290535.1 Zoogloeaceae bacterium | reverse complement strand
CGCCCAGTACGCCAATCCCCAGACCACGCCCCCCAGCGCCAGCGGCGGCAACAGGACAAGACAGACGCCCGGCACACCATGCCGGTAATCGCCCGCATTGAGGCGGCGCTCCCAGAAATCCGCCCAAACGCCAAAAGGCCGCACCACCCAGCGCCTGTAATCCAGCGGCTTGAGCTGTTCCAGCAGAAAAACGACGATGAGAGAAAAGAGGCTCATCCGGGCGAAGGAATTTTGAAAACCCGTATCATACCGCCAGCGCCGCCCCCCGTATAGCGCGACAGGACAAATTGGCGGCAGAAAATATAGCGATTCCCGCCATAATTCATCCGCCCGTTCGCCCTGAACTTGGTCGTTGAGCGTGGTTCGACAGGGCTTCACCACGAACGGGAGGAGAGGCAGGTAAACAGGGAAGGTACGGAGTTTGAGGTCTACCGTCAATTCCCGTAAATAATCAAACGATCCCAGCAGTTCCTTCTCTCCTCAGGGGAAAAGGTGCCCCAAAGGGGCGGATGAGGGGAGGCCGTTCAGAATGGGGAAGCCTGCTGCAACGCTGCCTTGTGGAGTGCGGGAGAGCTTCTGCTCCCGCTTTGGAAAGCGGCGGCAAGCGCCGCACTCCATACAATTTCCTCGTCCTCTTTGTGCGCGGCTCTCGCCGCACACCGCAAAAACACCAGAACCCGCCTTGCGCGCCCTGCGGTCTGGTCAGGGGAGGAATGCGTTGCGGCGCGTCAAAACATCTGGCGGGCGACTTTTTCTTCGGTGATCGCCAGATGCCCCAGACCCGAGGTCAAGTCCCGGTCGGAGGAGTTCTTGCTCAGGAGCTTGATGCTCAGGCGCAGGTCATTGACGGAGTCGGCGGTTCTGAGCGCGTCTTCATAGCTGATCTGGTCTGCTTCGTAGAGATCGAAGAGTGACTGATCGAAAGTCTGCATCCCCAGTTCGCGGGATTTCTTCATGATTTCCTTGATTTCGTGGACGTCGCCCTTGAAAATCAGGTCGGCAATCAGGGGCGAATTGAGCAGGATTTCCACGGCGGCGACGCGCCCCTTGCTGTTCTTTTTGGGAATCAGGCGCTGGGAGATGAAGCCGCGCAGGTTGAGGGACAAGTCCATCAGCAATTGCTGCCGCCGTTCTTCCGGGAAGAAATTGATGATCCGGTCAATGGCCTGATTGGAGTTGTTGGCGTGCAGGGTCGCCATGCACAAGTGGCCGGTTTCGGCAAAGGTGATGGCGTATTCCATCGTTTCACGGTCGCGGATTTCGCCCATCAGAATCACGTCTGGCGCTTGCCGCAGGCTGTTTTTGAGGGGGGTTTCCCAGTCTTCCGTGTCCGTAAAGATTTCCCGCTGCGTGATGATGCAGTTCTTGTGCTCATGCACGTATTCAATCGGGTTTTCAAGCGTGATGATGTGACCGTGGGAATTCTCGTTGCGGTAATCCACCAGCGAGGCAAGCGAGGTGGTCTTGCCGGTACTGGTGCCGCCCACAAAAACCACCAGCCCGCGCTTGGTCATGGCGATTTCTTTCAGGATTTCCGGCATCCCCAGTTCTTCGAGCGAGGGAATGCGCGCATTGATGGTTCTCAACACCACGCCGCTCCGGCCCTGCTGAACAAAGGCGCTGGCCCGGAAACGGCCAATGCCGGAGGGCGAAATGGCGAAATTGCATTCCTTGGTGGCTTCAAACTCGGTCGCCTGACGGTCATTCATGATCGCCCGCGCCAGTTCCGCCGTGTGCTGCGCGGTCAACTGCTGGTTGGAAACCGGGGTAATGCGTCCATCAATCTTGACCGCCGGGGGATACCCAGAAGTCAGAAAAAGGTCGGATGCATTCTTGCTGACCATCAGACGCAAAAGGTCATACACAAAATTGAGAGCCTGATCGCGTTCCATAGTGGACTCCAGGTGAAATCAAATGAGGCGAATGGATGAATTTATTGGAAAAGATCCCTGTTGACCGCGCGGACACGGGCTTCCTGCTTGGAAACCACATTGCGGCGCACCAGTTCGGTCAGGCATTGATCCAGCGTCTGCATCCCCAGGCTTTGCCCGGTCTGGATGGAGGAATACATCTGCGCCACCTTGTTTTCCCGAATCAGGTTGCGAATGGCGTGTGTGCCGAGCATGATTTCATGCGCCGCCACCCGGCCATTACCGTCTTTCAGTTTCAGGAGGGTCTGCGAAATGACGGCGCGCAGGGATTCGGAGAGCATGGCGCGAATCATTTCCTTTTCCGCCGCCGGGAACACGTCGATGATGCGGTCAATGGTCTTGGCCGCCGAGGAGGTGTGCAGGGTGGCAAACACCAGGTGGCCGGTTTCCGCCGCCGTCATGGCCAGCCGGATGGTTTCCAGATCGCGCATTTCGCCGACCAGAATCACGTCCGGGTCTTCGCGCAGCGCCGAGCGCAGGGCGTTGTTGAACGACAGGGTGTGCGGCCCGACTTCGCGCTGGTTAATCAGGCATTTGTCCGGTTCATGCACAAACTCGATCGGGTCTTCCACCGTCAGAATGTGATTGAACGAGGTGCTATTGATGTGATTAATCATCGCCGCCAGCGTGGTGGACTTCCCGGAACCCGTTGGCCCCGTCACCAGTACAATGCCACGAGGATATTCGGAAATGCTCTTGAAAATATCCGGGCAGTTGAGTTCTTCCAGCGTCACCATCTTGGAAGGAATGGTTCGGAACACCGCGCCCGCGCCGCGCTCCTGCACAAAGGCATTGACCCGGAAACGCGCCAGACTGGGAATGGCAAACGAAAAGTCGCACTCCAGATGTTCTTCGTAGGTTTTCCGCTGCGAGTCGCTCATGATTTCATACACCATGGCGTGCACATCGCTGTGATCCATGGCCGGGACGTTGATCTTGCGTACATCGCCATGCACGCGAATCATGGGCGGCAGCCCGGCGGAAAGGTGCAGGTCGGAGGCCTGATTCTTGACGCCGAAAGCGAGCAGTTCAGTAATATCCATAGTTTCTGTCCTGATGTCGTCTCTGAAAATGAGTGAACGGTATACTCTGCACGAAAAAAACGCAAAGTGGAATTCCAGTCGATTATGAGCGCAATTACTGCCAATCTGCAAGCAATTCAAGCAATTATCGCACAAACTGCCGTCCGGGCGGGGCGTGTACCCGACAGCATCCGCCTGCTGGCGGTGAGCAAAACCCGGCCCGCCAGCGACGTTCTGGAAGCCTTCCAGAACGTCGGGCAGCGGGATTTTGGCGAAAACTACGCGCAGGAGGGCGTCGAAAAAATTCACGCCCTGACCGCCCTGACCGCCTTGCTGCCGCCCGGCGCTCCGCCGCTGGTCTGGCATTTCATCGGCCCCCTGCAAAGCAACAAGACCCGACTGGTCGCCGAAAATTTTGACTGGGCGCATTCCATCGCGCGGCTTAAAATCGCCCAACGCCTCTCGGAACAGCGTCCGGCGCATTTGCCGCCTTTGCAAGTCTGCGTGCAGGTCAACCTCTCCGGGGAGGCCAGCAAAAGCGGCGTCGCGCCGGAAGAAGCGGCTCCCCTGTGTCGGGCGGTGGCGACGCTGCCGCGCCTTTGTTTGCGCGGGTTGATGGCGATTCCGGCCCCGGAAACCGATTTTGAGCGCCAGCGGCCACCCCTGCGCCGCCTGCGCCAGTTGTTTGACGCCCTGCGCGACGAATTTGTGTCCGTCGGGAGAAGGCAGGAAGGGCAGGAAACTTTTGACACTTTATCTGTTGGCATGAGCCACGATCTTGAAGCGGCCATCTGCGAAGGCAGTACGCTGGTGCGGGTCGGCACGGCTATTTTTGGAGCAAGAACAAAAGCATGAAAATCACTTTTATCGGCGGCGGCAACATGGCGCAGGCGCTCATCGGCGGGCTGCTCCGGCAGGGTTTTGTACCCGCAGACCTTCAGGTCGTGGAGTTGCTCCCCGCCCTGCGCCAAAAACTGGGCGAGACTTGCGGCGTCGTCTGTCTGGAAGAAGTCGGCGCGGCGGCGCTGGAAACCGATCTGCTGGTGCTGGCGGTCAAGCCGCAACAGATGCGCGAAGCCTTGTCTCCCCTCGCGGGTCGCCTGCAACACCAGATTGTCGTCAGCATTGCCGCCGGACTCACGCTGGAAACGCTGTCCCGCTGGCTGGGAGGCTACCGCCGCCTTGTGCGGGCGATGCCCAACACGCCCGCCCTGATCGGCGCAGGCATGGCCGGACTGTGCGCCCTGCCGGACGTGACCCTGAATGAGCGCCTCGCCGCCGAACAGGTGCTGGCGGCGGCGGGCGCGACCCTGTGGGTGGAAGAGGAGGCCATGATGGACGCCGTGACCGCCATTTCCGGCAGCGGCCCCGCCTACCTGTTTTTATTTGTCGAGGCGCTGGAACAGGCCGCCCTTGAGCTGGGTTTTGCGCCGGAGGCCGCCCGCCAACTGGCGCTGGCTACCACGCTGGGTTCGGCCCGGCTGGCGGCGGATGCTCCCGACTCGCCCGCCGTGTTGCGCGAAAAAGTGACTTCCAAAGGCGGCACTACCGCCGCCGCGCTGGCGGTAATGGCAAAGAAAGAGGTGGCCGCCGGTCTCATCGCGGGCGCCAAAGCCGCCGCGCTGCGTAGCCGGGAACTCGCGCAACAGCTGGGAGACGCCGCATGATGACCTCCGGCTCGCTTTCGCAAGCGCTTTTGTTGCTGACCAATGCCGTTGGCAGCTTTTTCTGCATTCTGTTTTTGTTGCGCTTCATGATGCAATGGGGCCGGGTTTCCTTTGCCGGACAACTGGGCGAATTCGTGCTCAAGCTCACCAACTGGGCCATCAAGCCCCTGCGCCGCATCGTGCCCGGTTTTGGCGGCGTGGACTGGGCCAGTCTGGTGGCGGCCTTTTTACTGCAACTGGCGTATGTTGGACTGCTGTTTTCCCTCACCCCTGTCGCGCCGTTGTCCAGTCTGGATTGGAACTTTGGCCTCATGCTCCTGCTTTCTGTGTTCCGGGAACTCTTGCGGCTGGTGATTTATCTTGTCATGGGGGTTGTGTTTTTGGAAGCGCTGCTGTCCTGGTTCAATCCCTATTCGCCGCTGGCCGCGCCCATCAGCCAGTTGTCCCGCCCCATTTTACGCCCGCTGCGCCGCGTGATTCCCCCGGTGGCGGGTATCGACCTGACGCCGCTTGTCCTGCTGCTTTTCTTGCAGGTTTTGCTCGTCCTCCTATGAAAACTCTGAATAATCCCGTTCGCCCTGAGCTTGTCGAAGGGTATTCCCTGTCGAACATCAAGGGCAACGGCTGCCTCAGCCCGAACGGTTGGGAGTTGTTCAGAGTTTCCCTATGAACTGGTATCGCCCGGAAACCGATGGCGCGTATACGCTTTCCCTGCACATTCAGCCCGGCGCGAAAAAAAGCGCCGTGGCGGGTCTTCACGGCGACGCCCTCAAAATCCTCCTCGCCGCCCCGCCCGTAGACGGCAAGGCCAACGCCGCCCTGCTGATCGCCATCGCGCACTGGCTCAAAATCCCCAAAAACGCCGTCCGCCTCAAAAGCGGCCAGACGGCGCGCCAAAAAGTCGTGCGGGTCGAAGG
>JAITNI010000020.1 GCA_031290535.1 Zoogloeaceae bacterium | reverse complement strand
GCATATTCACCCCAGACTGTACCGCAAATCCCACAAATTCCTTCTTCAACAACATGGCTGACCTCTCTTTCCACGGCATCTCAACTCCCCTTTACGGAAATGTCAAACGCCTAGTATGGTGTCTACCATGTCTCCGAACAGGTGTTTAGGATGTCCACGGTCTGTACACGGGAGAAGGAACTGCCGGGGGCGTCTGATTCTTTACGGGAATGACTATAACTCCGATTTGAAACCCCGCCCTTCAGGGCAGTGGGAGCCAGTCCCCTTTCTTACGGTCGGGGTTTCGGCTCATTTCTTGCTGTTGAAACTTTTCTGTGCGCGCAGGCTATATCCATATCAGCGTTTTGTCTTTGGGTTTCGACAGACAGGATGTTATGTTTATTCAGTTTGACGACATGGAACTCATATGAAAGAAGCGTGTGGCATGGCGTCCGTGTCGGCGGGGCATGGCGTCCACAGCGTGGCGGAGGACAGCGCCGGGGAAGGGCGGGCGGGTTTGCAGCCGGGGGAGCGCTTGCCCACCTTGCAGCGCAATGCGTTGTGCAAATTTTTCAGCCGTGCTGATTTCAGTCCGGCGGATATTGTGGCGCTGGGGTATCCGCGTCTGCAAAAAATTAGCGGCATCGGCCCCAAGGGGCTGGACATTGTGCTCGCCTGGGTACGCCTGCATGGCCTGGATTTGTCGGTTGGCGAAAGCGAAAAGACGGAACGTCAGGCGCTGCGGGTGGAACGCGCGATTCGCTGGCTGGAAAAACAGGGCTACGAAGTCCGGCGGCGCAAACGCAAGGGCAGCGCCGCGCCGGGAAAATCCACGCCAAAATAATTTTCCGGGCATCCCACCCCGAATGAACGTCCAAGATATATAACCAAAAGAAATAAGCAATAAATTTTTTATTATTTTTTAATTTTGTGCCGCGCCCATAAACTGGCGGCTTAACTGGTTTTTACAAAGGATTTTCCCCATGCGATCCGAACTTTTTTCCCGCGCTCTTGTCCGGTTTGGCCTTCTTCTCGGGACGGGACTGTGTTTTTCTGTCGCGCAGGCCGACACCACACTGCTCAATGTGTCTTACGACGTGTCGCGGGAGCTGTACAAGGACATCAACCCGGCGTTTTCCGCCCACTGGCAGGCTGGACATGGCGGCGAGAAGGTGACGGTGAATCAGTCGCATGGCGGTTCCAGCAAGCAGGCGATGTCGGTCGCTGCCGGACTGGAAGCCGATGTAGTGACGATGAACCAGTCGCCCGACATCGACATTCTGGTGACACAGGGGGGGCTGGTGGCCGCCGACTGGAAAAAACGCTTTCCCCACGAGGCCGCGCCCTATACCACGCTGTCCGTGTTTTTAGTCCGCAAGGGCAACCCGAAGGGCATCAGGGACTGGTCGGATCTGACCCGCCCGGACATCCAGGTCATCGTGCCCAATCCCAAGACTTCCGGCAATGGCCGCTATACCTATCTGGCCGCCTGGGGCTACGCGCTGGAACAGGCGAAGGGCGACGAGGCAAAGGCGAAAGCCTTTGTCAAGGCGCTGTTCAGGAATGTGCCGGTGCTGGACGGCGGCGGGCGCGGCGCGACAACCACCTTTACCCAGCGGGACATCGGCGATGTGCTGGTGACGTTCGAGAACGAGGCCGTGCTGATCGGCAAGGAAGTCGGCGGCGCGCAATTCGAGGTGGTGTATCCCTCGCTCAGTATTGAAGCCGCCGCGCCGGTGGCGGTGGTGGAGCGTGTGGTGGACAAGCGCGGCAGTCGGGCGCTGGCGACGGCGTACCTGAATTTCCTCTTTTCGCCTGCGGGACAGGAAATTATTGCCAAGCATTCTTTCCGTCCCCGTGACCCCGCCATTCTGAAAAAATACGCCGCCCGCTTCCCCGCCCTGCGCGTCTTCACGGTAGAAAACCGGCTGGGCGGCTGGGCGAAGGTGCAGCAGACCCACTTTGCTGATGGCGGCATTTATGACCAGATTGTCGAGCAATAGACATGGCCACTTCCAGACATTCCAATGTATTGCCAGGCTTCAATCTGGCGCTGGGCTACACGCTGGTGTATCTCTCGCTGATTGTCCTGATTCCGCTGGCGGCGGTGTTCATCAAATCCACCTCCTTAAGCGCGGCGGAGTTCTGGAACGTCGTCACCGCGCCACGTGTGGTGGCTTCCTACAAGATCAGTTTTGGCCTGTCGCTGCTGGCCGCCGCCATCAATGTGGTGTTCGGGCTGATGCTGGCCTGGGCGCTGGTGCGCTACAGCTTTCCGGGCAAAAAACTGGTCGACGCGCTGGTGGATTTGCCCTTTGCCTTGCCCACGGCGGTAACGGGGATTGCGCTGACGGCCATTTACGCGGGCAACGGCTGGCTTGGCAAACCGCTGGAGGCCATCGGCCTCAAGGTGGCCTACAGCCCGCCGGGGATTCTGGTGGCGCTGATTTTCATCGGTCTGCCGTTTGTCGTGCGGACGGTGCAGCCCATTCTGGAAGACCTGGATACGGAACTGGAAGAAGCCGCCGCCAGCCTTGGGGCGCGGCGCTGGCAGACCTTTCGCCGGGTGGTGCTGCCCATTTTGCTGCCCGCGCTCCTGACCGGTTTTGCGCTCGCGTTTGCGCGCGCGGTGGGGGAATACGGCTCGGTCATTTTCATCGCGGGCAATATGCCCTTTGTTTCGGAAATCACGCCCCTCATGATTATCACCAAGCTGGAACAATACGACTACGTCGGCGCGACCGCCATTGCGGCGGTGATGCTGGTGCTGTCGTTCTTTCTTCTGCTCGTCATTAACCTCTTGCAGGCATGGACGGCCAGACGCACCGGGAGGAACCGCTGATGGCTGGCGCTGTTGCTGTATTTCGCGGCCGGGAAGACCATGCCCGCCGCTTTGAGTCCCGCGCGGCCCTGCGCGAAGCGCCGTGGGTCAAGGCGCTGGTTCTCTTCCTGTCGCTCACGTTTTTCGCCTTCTTTTTGCTGCTGCCGCTGGCGGCGGTGTTTGTGGAAGCCTTCCGCAAGGGGATGGAAGCCTACTGGGCGGCGATCTCCGAGCCGGACGCGCTGTCGTCCATCAAGCTCACCCTGATTGCGGCGGCGATTTCCGTGCCGCTCAATCTGGTGTTCGGCGTCGCGGCGGCCTGGTGTATCGCCAAATTCGAGTTTCGCGGCAAACAGTTTTTGACGACCCTGATCGACCTGCCGTTTTCCGTCTCGCCCGTCATCGCCGGTCTGGTGTTCGTGCTGGTGTTCGGAACGCATCAGGGCTGGATGGGGGCGTGGCTGCAAGCGCATGATTTGCGAATCGTCTTCGCCGTGCCCGGCATTGTGCTGGCAACAATATTTGTGACCTTTCCCTTCATCGCCCGCGAGCTGATTCCCCTGATGCAGTCGCAAGGCCGCGAGGAAGAAGAAGCCGCCGTGGTGCTGGGCGCGAACGGCTGGCAAATCTTTTTCCGCGTCACGCTGCCCAACATCAAATGGGGGCTGCTGTACGGCGTGATTCTTTGCAACGCCCGCGCGATGGGGGAATTCGGCGCGGTGTCGGTGGTCTCCGGCCACATTCGCGGCCAGACCAATACCGTCCCCCTGCACGTGGAAATTCTTTATAACGAATACAACTTCTCCGCCTCCTTCGCGGTTGCGTCCCTGCTGGCCCTGCTGGCGCTGGTGACGCTGGCCATCAAGACCTGGGTGGAGTGGAAAGCGGGCGAAGCCCGTTCGGCAAGCGCGGGCAGCGCGCAACCCGCCCCGGAACCCACAGGAACCTCATCATGAGCATTGAAGTCCGCAATATCAACAAGCAGTTTGGCAATTTTGTCGCGCTGGACGACGTCAGTCTGGATTTTCCCACCGGTCAACTGGTGGCGCTGCTTGGCCCTTCCGGCTGCGGCAAGACCACTTTACTCCGCATCATCGCCGGACTGGAAAGCGCCGATCAGGGCCATGTGCTGCTGGAAGGGGAAGACGCCTCCAACACCCATGTGCGCGAGCGTCAGGTCGGCTTTGTCTTTCAGCATTACGCCCTTTTTCGTCATATGAGCGTGTTCGAGAACGTGGCTTTTGGCTTGCGGGTCAAGGCGCGCAAACCGCCCGAGGCCGAGATTCGCAAAAAAGTGCACGCCTTGCTGGATCTCGTGCAACTGGACTGGCTCGCCGACCGCTTTCCGGCGCAACTCTCTGGCGGGCAGCGGCAGCGCATCGCGCTTGCCCGCGCTTTGGCGGTAGAGCCAAGGGTGCTGCTGCTTGATGAACCCTTTGGGGCGCTGGACGCCAAGGTGAGAAAAGAACTGCGCCGCTGGCTGCGGCAGTTGCATGACGAACTGCACATCACCTCCATTTTTGTGACCCACGATCAGGAAGAGGCGCTGGAAGTGGCCGACCGGGTGGTGCTGATGAACCGGGGCCGGGTGGAGCAGATCGGTTCGCCGGAAGAAGTCTATCAGCATCCGGCAACGCCCTTTGTGTATGGCTTTTTGGGCGCGGTCAATTATTTTCATGGCCGCGCGGAAGAAGGCCGGGTGCGCGTGGGCGAGGATCTTTTACATCATGAGACGGATGCGCTGACCGAAAGTCTGGCGCCCGGCGCGTCCGTGGTCGCTTTCGTCCGCCCGCACGAGCTGGATGTGCTTGTCGGCGAGGACATTGGCAATATCGGCGTCGCGGCCCGGATTTCCCGCATTCTGGCTTTTGGCGTGACTGCCCGCATCGAGCTGGAAGGCATCAACGGCGCGACAGGCCAGCATTTTGAGGTGGAAATCACCCGCGAACAGGTCGAACAACAAGGCTTGAGCGAAGGGCTGGAGGTGCGTCTGGTGCCTTCCCGCCTCAAGGTTTTTGAACATAATACGACGGAGACATCATGAATCTGCAACAGTTACGCATTGTCCGGGAAACGATTCGACAGAGCTTCAATCTCACAGAGGTGGCCAACGCCTTGTACACCTCGCAACCCGGCGTCTCCAAGCACATCAAGGATCTGGAAGACGAGCTGGGCGTGGAGATTTTCGAGCGCCGGGGCAAGCGCCTGTTGGGGCTGACCGGGCCGGGACAGGAGCTTTCCGGCGTCGTGGAGCGCATTTTGCTCGACACGCAAAATCTGCGCCGCATTGCCGACCAGTTCGCCAACCGCGAAACCGGCCATTTTGTCGTGGCGACCACGCACACCCAGGCTCGCTATGCTCTGCCCGGCGTCATCAAATGGTTCAAGCAGGACTATCCCAAAGTGCACCTGACATTGCATCAGGGCAGTCCCAAAGAGATCGCCGAAATGCTGGCGATGGGCGAAGCCGATGTCGGCATCGCCACGGAATCGCTGGACGGCATCGACGATCTGGTGACGTTTCCCTATTACAGTTGGCGGCACGCCGTCATTGTGCCGCAGGGTCATCCCCTGCAAAAGCGGGAACAGATTACCTTGGAAGACATCGGCGAATACCCGATCATCACCTACCACGCCGGGTTTACCGGGCGCTCCCACATCGATCAGGTGTTTGCGCAGGTCGGCATTGTCCCGGACATCGTGCTCTCCGCCATCGACGCTGATGTCATCAAAACCTATGTCGGACTGGGTCTGGGGGTGGGGCTGGTCGCCTCGATGGCCTTTGACCCGGAACAGGATCGGGATCTGGCGCTGCTGAAAGTCGACGACCTGTTCCCCCTCAACACCACCCGTCTGGCCGTGCGACGCGGCGCCTGGCTGAGAAGCTACGCCTACGCCTTCATCGAAAAAATTTCGCCGGAACTTTCGGAGGCGGTGGTGAAAGAGGCGATTCGGCAGGTACGGGGAGAGTGAGGGACAATCCCGGTTTTCCGCGCTGACAAAAAAGCCGGGGGATGGCCTGTGGCCTGACCCGGCCTATGCGCTGCAAACCGCCAGAGCCAAGGCAAGATGCAAAAAACATCTGTGTCATGGCAACCCGGCATCATGACTTTTGTTTGGGCTTGAAAGCATAGATTTTCGCGCTTGTCGGCGCATCTTCCGGGATGTCTTCCTGTTCGTGTCCCGCCGCTTCAGCGCACATTTGACGAAACCGTTCCAGATCATGAATCCACTTTTGGTAACTCTTTTCGTCCTTGAGTTTTTCAACACAAAATTGTGCCACATTGTCATTTTGTGCGGCAGCCAGACGATACCATTTGAGTGCCTCAAGGCGATTTCTTGCTTCAAGCGCTCTGCCGCCGAGTTCATTCAGCGCTTCAAGAACGCCTTGTCCGGCCAGTTTTTGCAGCCATGTTTCCGCTTCGTCAGCGCGGAGGTCGCCCCCGATGGAATCCTCCCATTTATAACGGCTCCATAGCACTTGCATCGCCGGAACGCTGCCCTGTCCAGCCGCCTGTTTCAGGGACTCGATCTCTTCCGGGGTTAAATCGAACGTATTGGACATGGCGGGTTCAAAAAGCAAAGGCGATAAAGGCGCGTATTCTATCAAATTCAGCGAGTGGCCAACCCGTCCCCCCGGTGTTGCAGGTTGGAGAAGCGCAGCAAATTTGGCGCTTTGTGCGATTGTCCTTGTTTTTACAGGGGATACCCTTCGACAGGGCTTCTGGGCGAACGGGATTATTCGCTCAGGATGAACGGGATTATTCGCCGTTCCCATAATTTTCCGTTCATGGTGAGCCTGCTTTTCCCGTTCATGGTGAGCCTGTCGAACCATGCCCTTCGACAGGGCTTCAGGGCGAACGGGCGGATGGATTATTATGGGAACAGCGATAAAATACAAAACTTTCAAAAGAAAGTTTTTCGCGTGTCTCCTTCCAAAGCGGCTTTGCCCATTATGCTGGGGTATCTTGCGCTGGGCGTGCCCTGTGGCATTCTGGGAGTGCAGGCGGGGATGTCGGTGACGCAGATTGGCCTCTTGTCGGTCTTGCTCTACTCCGGCAGCGGGCAATACATGATCGCTTCGCTTGCCCTGAGCGGTTTTTCGCCCCTGTTCATCGCGCTCTCGGTGGCGTTGGTCAATGCCCGGCAGTTGCTGTACGCCTCCGCGCTGCTGCCCTTTTTTGCCGGGGAACCCCGCTGGCGGGCGACGCTGGCGGCGGCCAATGTCACCGACGAATCCTTTGGCGTGAATCTCTCGCGCTACCAGCAGGGCGGCTGGTCTGCCCGCCAGAGCCTGACAACCAATCTCTACTCGCAAGCCGCGTGGGTGGCGGCCAACCTTGCGGGCGCGTTGCTGGGAACGCGGATTCAGGTCAATACCGCGCTGGCGGCTTTTGCCATGACCTCCATTTTTACCTGTCTGCTGCTGATGCAAAAAGGCCGTCTGGATGATGTGCTGGCGGCGCTGGGCGCGGCGCTTGCGGTGGTGGCATGCAAACTCGCCGGGCTGATGACTCTGGCAATCTTTTTGGGCGCGCTCGCCGGCGTGGCGTGCGGGGTGGCGGCGCGGCAGTGGCGACCCAAGGAAGGCGGCATCCTGACCCGCCCAAGAGGGGAGGCATGATGCGCGGGAGTGATTTTTTCATCATTTTTTCGCTGACCGTGCTGTGCACCCTGTTGTCGCGCACACTACCGGTGTTCCTGTTTGCCAGACGCGCCGTGCCGCCCGCCCTGAATGCGACGCTGGACTATATTCCCATTGCCGCGTTTGCGGCGCTGGTGACGAACGACCTGTTCCAGCCGCACGCCTTCGCCTCTGGGGCGTGGCCCGCGCTCCTGCCCTATGTGGCGCTGATTCCGGTACTGGTCGTGGCGAGAATGACCCGATCGCTCGGCTTATGTACGGTCACGGGGGTTCTGGCGTTTGGGGTTTTGCAATGGCTGTCATGACCCGTGTTCGCGCAAGAATGAACGCTCTGGGATCGCTGGGGTCTTTGCTGGCGTTTATGGGAATTGTCGTGTGTTTGCAGCATGTTCAGGAAGGGTATGACTGGCGGGCGCAATTTATCAGCGAACTGGCTTTGGGCGCGCAGGGGGCGTGGATGCTGGGCGCGTTTATCTCTGTGGCGCTGGCCTGCTTCCTTTGCGCACAATCTTTGTGGAACTCTGCACAAGTTTCCCCCGTTCGGGCTGAGGCAGTCGTTGCCCTTGTTTTTACGGGGAATGCCCTTCGACAAGCTCAGGGCGAACGGCCTTGTGCAGAGTTTCCCTTGCGGAACGCAGAGGAATGGTGGCTGCCCTGTCCGTTCCCCCGCGTGACGCGCGCGCTCTTTTTCATTGCCGCCGCCGCTTTTCTTGGCGCGGGGCTGGTCACCCTGCAAGACCATGTGAATCTGCATCTTCTTTTTGTGG
>JAITNI010000351.1 GCA_031290535.1 Zoogloeaceae bacterium | reverse complement strand
CACGTGACGACCCCACGACCACCAGCGGTACAGTCAGCGGCTGGGGTAATGTCGAGCGCATCGGCGCGAAGGGTCTGGAATTCCAAAGCTCATGGCGCGCCCATCCGCATCTCACCCTGGATTTCAATGGCGCTTACAACCTCGCCAAATATGAAACCGAATGGCTGGCGCAATCTCCTGAACTGCCCGCGCCGAACCGCTATTTCGACCTGAAAGGCGAACAGGTGTCCGGGGTGCCGAAGGTGATTTTGAGTTACGGCTTCAACTACCAGCGCCCTGTCGGCGGTTTTCTGGGAAGGCTGACCCTGAACAATACCTACCGTTCCGCCGCCTACCTGAGCGACAACCACGCCGCCTTCTCCCATCAGGATGCCTATAACGTCACCAATCTGGGCATTGGTCTGGGCAGTCTGGACAGGAGTTGGGAAATCTCGCTCCTCGGACGCAACGTGTTCGACACCGGGTATTACACCACTGCCAGCACCTGGACCAACACCGCCGCCCAAAGTGTGACCTGGGGCGCGCCAAGAACCTGGATGGTGGTGTTCAAGTCGAAGATTTAAGGCGCGTTTTGGTTCATAAACGCGATCAGTGACGTCTTTGGCAAGGAAGATATGTTTTTCTTGCTCAAAGGCGATCGCGCATTCTGGAGGATGGTCATGAATCGTCTGTTATTTTTCCTGCATCGCTGGTTGGGCGTCGGGCTGGCAGTCTTCATGCTGTTATGGTTTTTGTCGGGACTGGTGATTGTTTATTCCAGCTACATGTACCAGAACCGCGCCATGCAACTGGCGCATGCCGAGCCGTTGCGGCTGGAATCCGGCTGGCTGGGTTTTGGCGCGGCCTGGGCGCAAAGCGCTGGCGAACGCGCCGCGCGCGATGCCAATGCAGAAGCGCGTTCCGGGCGAGGCCGCGCAGCCCGCAATAACCGGGAAGGCGCGGAGGGCAGACGTTCGGAACGGCAGGGCGGGGAACAAAGCGCCGAAACCGCCATCGTCGAAGCCCGCCTGTTGCGGCAGGGCGGCGAGCCGGTCTGGCTGGCGGAGGACGCGCGCGGGCGGCAGTACGCGCTTTCCGCTGTCGATGGTCATTTGTGGCAGGTTTCCGCCGACGACGCGCTCAAAATCGCGGTGGGCTGGCTGGAAAGGGAAAACCGGGCAGAGGCGGCCTCATCGCTTCAGTACCGGGAGTCTGTCGAAAAACCGGCGATTCTGCGCGGGCAGGAGGCCTTGAGTCCTTTTCATCGCGTCGCCCTGCAAGATGGCTGGGGCGGCGAATTGCTGATTTCGGCGACCAGCGGCGAAGTTGTGCATGTCTCCAATCGTCTGGAACGCGCTTCCTACTGGGTGGGTAACTGGCTGCACATGTTCCGTTTTCTGGATTTGGCCGGTTGGGGCGAGGCGCGTACTGACGTGTTGTTCTGGGCCATCACCCTGTCGCTGCTCGCCAGTCTGACGGGGTTGATTGTGGGCTGGCTGCGCTGGCGTCCGGGCTGGTTTGGCAAGCCGACCTACAATCAGGGGCGCACACAGCCCTACCGGCTGTTCTGGTTCCGCTGGCATTTCTGGGCCGGACTGATCGGCGGGATTGTGGCGACCCTCTGGGCCTTGAGCGGGGTGCTCAGTAGCTTGCAAAGCAGCCTGTTCAGTCCGGCGACGCCGAACCGGGAGGCCGTGCAGCAGTATTACGGCGTGGGCATTCCGGCAGCGCTCCGGGACTGGCAACCAGCCTTGTCCATTTCAGAAGCGGCGGAAGTGGTGCAACTTGGCTGGCGGCGTCTGGGGGACGAGGCCGTGTTGCTGGCGCACAAGGCCGATGGCGAGCGGATTCTGGTCGAATCGTCGCCCCTGAGCGAGGATGCCCTGAACGCAGCGGTGGCACGGCTTACCCAAACGGACGCCAATGTGGAAAAAACGGTGGATGTTCTCCACGAGTACGACGCCTATTACTATCCCCGCCATCGCCGGGGCGCGTATGACCGGCCCTTGCCCGCGTGGCGCTTTCAACTGGCCGATAGCGCCGGGACGCATGTGTATCTTGACCCGCTGGATGGACGCCTGCTACTGCGGGACGACCGCAGTCGCCGCCAGTATCGCTGGCTTTTTTCGGCGCTGCATCACTGGGATTTGCCGGTGCTGTATCAAAGGCCGCTCTGGGATGTCTGGATGCTGGCGTGGATTGCCCTGGGGCTGGTCTTGAGCGTGAGTTCCGTGGTGCTGGGCGTCAAGCGTCTGCGCGTCACCTTGCGGCGTCGGGAGGCGAAGGCGGAGCGAAAGCCCAAAGCCGCGCCCGCCGCCGTGCCGCCACAGGAGGAAGCCCCCACGCCGGTGCTGGCGATTGAGGAGACGCATCCATAAAAAAGGCGGGAGGCTGTGCTCAGCGTCCCGCCTTCTTCAAAAATTTTCCAACCCCTTGTTTTTACGGGGAATGCCCTTCGACAAGCTCAGGGCGAACGGCCTTATGCAGAGTTCCCCTGGTATGGGCAAAAGGGGCGGGTATCGCGTGACTTGCGATATTCAGTGCCAGGCTGGCAACCCGGTTTAGTGCAACAATGTTTGAATTTCTTCGCGGCTC
>JAITNI010000338.1 GCA_031290535.1 Zoogloeaceae bacterium | reverse complement strand
TATCTGGAAAACAACCCGGTTTACGCGGGCTGGTATCTGGAAAAACTCGACCATTTGCGCCGCGCCGACCTGTTGCTGTCCATCTCGGCCTCTTCCGGGCGCGAGGCGGCAAGCCATCTGGATTTTCCGCCGGAACACATCGTCAACATTTCGGGCGATTGCGGCGCGGCGTTTCGCCCGCAGGCGGTCACGGAAGAATGCCGACGGCAATTGCGCGAGGATTATGGCATCACGCGACCCTTCGTGATGTATACCGGCGGACTGGATCATCGCAAGAATATCGGGGGGCTGATCCGCGCCTATGCCGCGCTTTCCCCGGCGCTGCGCGAGGCGCATCAGCTGGTGGTGGTGTGCGCCGCCCACGCGGGGGAACAGCGCCATCTGGAATTGCTGGCGCTCCAGCAGGGTTTGGCACGCGACGAATTCATCATGACCGGCTTTGTGCCGGAGGCGGCGCTGGTGCGGCTCTACAATGCCTGCAAACTCTTTGTCTTTCCGAGCCAGCATGAGGGACTGGGCTTGCCGGTGCTGGAAGCCATGCGGTGCGGCAAGGCGGTGATCGCGGGAAACAATTCCAGCCTGCCGGAAGTCCTCGGGCGCGACGACGCCCTGTTTGACGCGGGAAACCCGGCGTCCATCGCCGCGAAAATGGCCGCCGTTCTGGAAGACGCAACCCTGCGGCAAAGTCTGGAAGCGCATGGCCCTCTTCAGGCGCAAAAGTTTTCCTGGGAGGCGAGCGCCTGTCGCGCGCTGGCGGCGCTGGCAGCGCGACACGCAACCACCCTTGCCGCCCGCGCCGCCGCCGCAAAACCGCCCGCCCGACGCCCCCGGCTGGCCTATCTGTCGCCCTTGCCGCCCGAAGCGAGCGGCATCAGCGATTACAGCGCCGAACTGCTGCCGGTCTTGAGTGAATTCTATGCAATTGAGGTGATTGTCGCGCAGGCGAAAGTCACCGACCCCTGGATTACCGAACATTGCCCCGTGCGGAGCGTGGAATGGTTTTGCGCTCACGCGGGCGAATTCGAGCGGGTGCTGTACCACTTTGGCAATTCGTCCTTTCATCTGCACCAGTTCGCGCTGCTGGAACAGATTCCCGGCGTCATCGCGCTGCACGACTTTTTTCTTTCCGGCATTCAGGCCGATCGGGCCGCCTTGCCTGCGACGCCCTATGTCTGGGCGCGATCACTCTATGAGAGCCACGGCTACCCGGCGGTGCTGGAACGCTATCTGGAAAAGAACATTTCCGATGTCATCTGGCGTTACCCGGCCAATCTGTCGGTGCTCCAGTCGGCGCTGGGGGTGATTGTGCATAGCGAACACGCCCGCGCGCTGGCCGGACAATGGTATGGCGCTCAGGCCGGACAGGACTGGCATGTTGTGCCGCACTTGCGCGAGGCGGCCAGCGGCGCGCCTTCGGAACAGGCGCGGGAACGGGAGCGGGCAGCGGCGCGGCAGGCGCTGGGGCTTGCGCCGGAAGATTTTCTGGTCTGTTCCTTCGGCTTTCTGGGGATGGCCAAACAAAATGAGCGGCTGCTGGACGCCTGGCGGGATTCGCCGCTGGCGGCGGATGCGCGGGCGCGGCTGGTCTTTGTGGGCGACCAGAGGAGCGATTATGGCCGCTGGATTGAACGCAAGATTCGCATGAGCGGTCTGGAAGGACAGGTATGCGTCACGGGCCGGGTTGACCGGGCGACCTTCCGGCGTTATCTCGCGGCGGCGGATGTCGGCGTGCAGTTGCGTATCCAGTCACGTGGCGAAACTTCGGGCACGGCGCTCGATTGCATGAATCATGGGCTGGCGACTGTCGTGAACGCCCACGGCAGTCAGGCGGAGCTGGACGCAAACGCGGTCTGGATGCTGCCGGACGCTTTTGAAAACCGCGAACTTTCCCAGGCGCTTCTTGCCCTGCGCGACGACCCCAAACGCCGCCGCGCGCTGGGCGAGGCGGGGCGCGTCCTGGTGGCCGAGCGCCACGCGCCGCGTTCGTGCGCGCAAAAATATGCCGAAGCCATTGAACGCGCCTATGCGCGGGCGCAGGGCGACGCGCCCGGATTATTGCCGGGGCTGGCCCGCACGCTGGCCGGGGCGGAGGCGCTTTCTCCCTGGGCGGCATTGCTGGCCGTCAATTTTCCGCCCGCGCCCAGAGCGCGTCAGTTGCTGGTGGATGTCTCGGAACTGGTGGTGCGCGACGTGAAATCCGGCATTCAGCGCGTCACGCGGGCGGTGCTGCGCGAATGGCTCACCAATCCCGCGCCGAACGGCTGGCGGGTGGAGCCGGTGTACGCCACGCCCCAGAGCGCGGGCTATTTTTACGCCCGCCGTTTTACCTGCCGTTTTCTGGGCATCCCGGACGCCTGGACGGAAGATGTCCCGGTCGACGCCTGGGAAGGCGACGTATTTTTTGGGCTGGATTTGCAACCGCAGGTCATTCCCGCGCAACGCGCCTGTCTGGAAAAATGGCATCACAGCGGCGTACGCGTCGGGTTTCTGGTGCATGATCTCCTGCCGGTCACGCATTCGGAATTTTTCCCGCCGGGGAGCGCAAACGCATACCAGCCGTGGCTGGAAACGATTGGCGCGTTTGACGCGGCCATCTGCGTTTCCCGCAGTACGGCGGATGAATTGAAAAACTGGCTGGACAGCTTTGGCCCGCGCCGGACATGGCCGCTCTGTATCGAGCACTCCCACAACGGCGCGGACATGGCCGCCTCCGCGCCCAGCCGGGGACTGCCGCCCGACGCCGACGCCGTGCTGGACGTCCTGAGCGCCCGACCGCCGGGCTTTTTGATGGTGGGAACGCTGGAGCCGAGAAAGGGTCACGCGGAAGTCCTCGATGCCTTTGAGCGTCTCTGGGCAGAGGGGGCCGCGCTGCCGCTGGTGATCGTGGGGCGGCAGGGCTGGATGGTGGAGGCGCTCGTCCAGCGGCTGGCCGCCCATCCGCAAAAAGACCGCCTGCTGTTCTGGCTGCCGGACGTGAGCGATGAATATCTGGAACGCCTTTATGCCGCTGCCGCCTGTCTGATTGCCGCCTCCCACGCGGAAGGGTTTGGACTGCCGCTCATCGAGGCGGCGCAACACGGCTTGCCGGTGATCGCGCGCGACATTCCGGTGTTCCGCGAAATCGCGGGCGATCATGCCTGCTATTTCCGCGCCGATCTGGCCGCCACGCTCGCGCAATGGCGCGGCCTGTACGAGGCGGGTGAACACCCCCGGACGGACGCCCTGCCCTGGCAGACCTGGCGGGAGAGCGCGGCGCGGCTCTGGCAACTGGCGACGGCCACGACGACCGTGTTGACGTCGGGCAGCCAGACAACCCGCGTCCTGCCGCCCGCCGACGCCATCCGCCGCCCGTCGCCGCCCCCAAAATTCCTCTCCTGGCCGCTGCGGCGCGTCGCCTACCTGACGACCCAATCCCCCTGGCTCCTCAACCGCGCGATCTGGCTGCTCGGCCATTTTCCCGGCCTGCGGGAAAAAATCCGGCAGGCCATGAACCGCTAGCCGCGCACAAGGGGCGATTGAGGCCACCATGATGTCAGCTTCGGAGGCGGGACACTTCCCCCCTGTCAAGGGGGGATTGAGGGGGGTTTGGGAGGGTTCAGAAAGCACTAGCCGCTTCTGCCCACTGACCCCCCCCAAACCCCTCCCGGCCTCCCCTTGACAGGGGAGGAGCGAATCCCCGCCCGGCGTTGACCGTCCCTTCTCCCCTGAGGGGAGAAGGGATTACCGGGGTTCTCAGGCGTTTGGGCTGGCGGCGGCGATGTGGCGCAGGGCTTCCGGGTTGCGGACGATCAGGCGGCGCAGGTCTTTTTCCACAATGCCCTTTTCCAGCAGCACGCGCAGGGCGCGGGAGACGGTTTCGCGGCTGACGTTGATCGTGGCGGCGATTTCCTGCTGGGTGGGCAGTATTTCAATGACCACCAGCCCGCCGGGGCCGGGGCGCGCCATCTGGAAAATGAGGGCGTAAAAACGCTGGAAGGCGTTGTTGATGCCCAGAATCGCCCGGTAGCTGGACGTTTGCCGAATCATCGCCACCGTTCTTTTCAGAATCCGTTCGGCAATCAGGGGCTGCGTGTACATCAGCGCCTGCGCCTCGCGGCGGGGCAACAGCGCCAGCAGGCTGGGTTCGGTCGCCACCACCGAGGCGGAACGGGGCAGGCTGTCAATGATGGAAAGCTCGCCGGTAAAATCGCCGGGCGACAGAAAGGACAGCCCCACCTCCCGGTTATCGTCCGTCAGGTCGATGACTTGCAGACGCCCCGTCAGCAAAAAAAACAGAAATTCCCCCTCGCTGCCCTTGTGCAGCACATACGCGCCCTTGCCATAGGGACGAAAAATCATGGCGCGTCCCACCTGCGCCAGGGTCTGCGGCGACAACCCGTTCAACAGCGGGATCTGTTGCAGATTGACCGTAAACATCTTCTTGCCCGCCAGCGCGGTTTTGGGCGCGTCGGGAGGGAGAGGGGGGAGTGTCATCTAAAAAACAGGCTCCGGTTTGAACGCGCCCTTCAGGGCAGGGCGAGGGGCGACGTGAATTTTACGCAGGGAGCATTCATGCGCTCCGGGATTTTCAATCGTCTTCCGGCACGATGGCCGGAAGACCTTTTTCCAGCAGAGACAACCCCGCGTTTGCCTCTTCTCCGGGAGCAGGGACTTTTTTGTTTTGGCCAGCGCCATGTGTATTTCACGTTTGTCCGGGATGACAACCCCCGAACCCGCGCACAAAGAACCTGCCTTGATGGCGCGGGGCAATTCTCACCGGGAACTCCGGTTCACAATGTGACGTATGTCACATTTTATGATTTCCCCCCAGGATTTCATGACTTTTCGTAACCAGACGTTCAGGCGCGTTCTGCTTCGCAAAACCCGCCTGCGGCCTGCGGCCTTGTCCCGCAAGGGGAGAAGGGACGGCCAGCCGGGCGGGGGGGTTGCTCCTCCCCTGTCAAGGGGAGGTCGGGAGGGGTTTTTTTGGAGGGTTCCGTGGGCAGAAGCGGCTAGTGCTTGCTGAACCCTCCCAAACCCCCCTCAATCCCCCCTTGACAGGGGGGAAGTGCCCGCCCAACGCCCAATAAAAAAACCCCGCCGAAGCGGGGTTTTGAAGGTTGCCTGTTGGTTTTTCCTCCCGTCCCCCTGTACAAGCGGAGACGGGGGAGTGGAAAAAACCGGGGCGGGGTTTTACAGGATGTAGTCGATATGCGACAGAACGTCGTCGGTGCTGAAGGATGCTGCATCAATCACCTTGCCCAGATCGACATAACCGATCAGTTGCGCGGAGTCACGGACTTCAGTGGAGACGATGTCGCGGTAAGCGTCGGCTTCATTGCCATTCACCGTCCACAACTCGATCTTGTACAGCGTGCTGCGGTGCGGCTCGGTGCCCGCTACCGTGCTGTTGGCATCCACTTCCTCATACGCGCGGGTCAGGGTGATGTACTTGTCGCCCGTGTTGACCTGGTAGAGTTCCGGGTAGGCAATGTTGGTGGTTTTGTCGAGCCAGCCCGGCAGCGCCTGATTGTAACTGCTGGAGCCATTGTGCGCGCCACGCAGATCCGTCGCCACATCCCATCCGTTGGTGCTATTCACCTTGCCGGTAGCATCCAGCGTCGCCGCCGCCAGCCACTTCGCGCCATAGCTGGTGAAGTCCAGCCAGTCGTCGCCCAGCGTTGTCCCATCCGTCTCGAAGTTCACGATGGTGTTGGTGCCCTGGTTGAAGTCCGTCCATTTGATGGTGTCGTTGGACAGCTCGCCCGTGGAGAGCACAATCACATCATCACCCGAACCGGCGTTGATGATGTTGTCCGAGACGTGATCGGAATTCGTGCCAGCGAGGTCTGCGCCAGTATTGGCGAACGCCGCCTTGTAGTCGCCATGGCCCGCAAGCACCGTCTGATTGTTGGACGTATACCAGCTGGTGTAATTCCCCCCCGCATTGACGCCGTAATTGTCCAGATCGCTGACCGTCCCCGGCAAAGCTATGAGGTTTGAACCCTTGGAGATCAACAACTGGTTGAAAGCCTCAACCCGGCCTGCCAGCAAGTCGGCGTCAGCCCATGCGGCGTCGGCGCCGATGGCGGCGCGCCAGGCGGCGGCGTCGGTTGTGCTGACCGTGGTCGGGATGGCGAACTCGATTTGCAGGTCATTGACATCAAGGTGGCGACCATCGGAGAGCGCTGTAATCACCAGCGTATTGGCGGGGCCATCCGTGACCTTCAGGAGCTTGGAGAGCACGATGTCGGAACCAATCGCCTTCTTGATGGCCTGATTGATGTTCAGGTCGGTGACGTGGAACCGGTCCGCGGCAGGCACTTCCACCGCGCTGCTGATGTA
>JAITNI010000332.1 GCA_031290535.1 Zoogloeaceae bacterium | reverse complement strand
CACGCGCTCGTGCTGATCTATGGCGGAACCTACACTTACGCGGAAGCGCCGCTGGGGTTCTGGCTGCGGGATTTTTTTGGCTTTGAGCGCAACCCGTGGGATCGCGTCGGTCATCTGATGCAGGGGTTTGAGCCAGCGATTCTGGCGCGTGAATTGCTGCTGCGCTTTACGCCGTTAAAACGTGGCAAGCTGCTGATCTACCTGATCCTGGCGATTTGCCTGAGCTTTTCGGCCTTTTTTGAACTGATGGAATGGTGGGCCGCGCTGCTGTTCGGCGCGGACGCCGACGCTTTCCTCGCCGTGCAGGGCGATGTCTGGGATACGCAATGGGATATGTTCCTGTGCCTCGTCGGCGCGTCGCTGTCCCTGCTGCTGCTGTCAAAGGTTCATAACCGGCAATTGGGTTGATAGCCGTTCCCATCATTTTCCGTTCATGGTGAAGCCCTTCCGCGCATGGTGAAGCCCCTGTCGAACCATCGAACCCAGCCCTTCGACAGGGCTTCAGGGCGAACGGGTGAAATGTTCGTGGTGAACCTTGCTTTGCCCGTTCGTGGTGATCCTGTCGAACCACGCGCATGGCAAGCCGGACCCTCAAGCCATACCCTTCGAGCAAGTTCAGGGCGAACGGACGGGTGGATGGATTATTATGGGAACCGCTATATCCCCCCCCCAAAAAAACAAGGGAATGGCTCAGCGACGCCCCCTCCCGCACGAATCCTCACGCCCCGTACAGACCAGAGGGTCTGGAAGCGCGTGACATCCCGACACAATTTTGTTGACATGCCTCCTCTTACGGAAGATAATGAGAACAATTCTTGTTCAATTGCTTTGGGCACGCGCAGCGTGACCCCACTTTTCAACCCTGTCAGGAGGCTCCACATGAATGCCCCGCTTCCCTCGAATGTTTCCAGCGCCACACTGGCCAGCCGCGTCCCGCTCGCGCTGGATTCCCGGCAACTCTTTCAGAATGGTCAGCGGCAAGTGGAAATTCTCCACGGCGAGGCGCGCTATTCCCTGCGCCTCACGCAGACCAACAAACTGATTCTGACCAAGTAGGTTTTCAAGGTTCTTCGTTGTGCACTCTCGTTGGTCCAGCCAGCCGCCGCCAGCCCGACCTTTTTTTTTGCACGTCCACACGAACCGAACGAAAAACCGCCCCAGCCGCCCGGCTCAGGGCAATCGCATGAATCTCCTTGCCATTGACTCCCTGTCACCCAGGTTCCCTTCAGGGAAACACTGAATAATCCCGTCCGCCCTGAGCGAATAATCCCGTTCGCCCTGAAGCTCTGTCGAAGGGCATTCCCTGCAAAAACAAGGATTTCTAGGGTTCGGCAAACTCATCATGCGCGGAGGTTCAGCCCGAACGACTGGGCGTAATTCAGAGCTTCTCTGGGGTACGGCTCACTTGCACAAAGCCAAACGGTTCCAGAGGGGGTTTCCTCCCTGCAAAGACCTAAGGCCGAAACTGACGTGAAGCGGCGGGGTACGGCCTCCCCCATCACAATATTTTCACCACGGACGCGCTACCGTAATCGCCTGCCACGGCCCGTTAGACTGGCCTGTCACGGCGGCCCAGTACCAGGCGGAAGCGTCGGTAAAGCCTTGTCCGGCGGGGTCTTCAATGCGTTCGCAAACGCGCAGGCGCTGGTTTTTTCGGGGCAGTTCGGCGATGAAACAACGCCAGCGCTGATGGTCGGCGGCCTGTTCGAGTTGCTCGTCGCGGATGCGCCAGCCCATTGCCCGGTAGCAATCGGCGGCGGGGTGCAACATGCGGGTTGCCTGGGTGACGTGCCGCCAGATGAGCATGTGTTCTCCATCGGTCAGGCGGGCGATCTGGCCGGGAAAGCCTTGCGCGAAGCGTTGTTCCACTTCCGAGAGCGCCAGCGGGCGCAAGGGACGTTCCCGCCAGGTGGCGGGCCATTCCACGGCGGCGCGGAGGGTGGAATGCGACGCGTTTTCGTGCCGGTTCCCCCAGGCGTTGAGCGTCTGCCAGACGGTGCAGGCGGGCAGCAACAGGAGCATCAGCAGTTTAAGAAGGCGCGCCGGATGTGAAAAAAGCAGGGACATTTCAAACCTCCTGCTGCGGGTGCGCCACGGGGCGGGAATGCGGTTCGCGCCGGAACACGGGTTTTTGCATCCACCAGACGATGACAGCGCATACCACCGCGAGCGCGAGGAGGCCGATGCCCTCATGCGCCCAATGCGGCAGTGCTTTTCCATCGGCCTGTGCGGCAACCAGCACGGTGTTGCGAAGCACGTTGCCGAGCAGCGCCAGCAGCCCCACGACGGGCAGGCGGGTCAGAAAACTGGCGTTGCTGCGTTGAGCCAGCAGGGCTGTGGCACAGGCGGCAAAATAGCTGAACCAGACGAGTTGCACGCCGGAACAGGCCGCGTCGACCAGAATTTGTTGCCCATCCACCCACAACACCGCGCCCTCGCGTTCCACCAAATGCCCGACCCGCAGGAGCCAGCGGCTCAATTCCGCCACCAGTACGCGCAACGGATAACCCGCGTAAAATTGCAGGGAAGCCATGAGCGGCAGCGACAACAGCGCCAACCCCAGCACCGGCGCGGCGGCGACCGGCGCGGGCAACAGCGCCAGCATTCCCGCCGCAAAGGCCAACAGGGCAAAAAGACTACTGACCAGCGGCGGCAACGTCTGCCAGCTCATTGTCGCCAGCAAGGCCAGTACCAGCGCGGCGGCAAACCACGCAGGCACAGGCGACCGCCGCAAATGCCGACGATGCCGCCCGCCGAGCAGAACCAGCGCCGCCAGCGCCACGACGCCCAACGGGTCATCCGAACCATCCTGCATCCGCCGCATCATCCAGAACATGTGCGGCCACAAGGCCGCGCCCAGCAGCGCCAGCCAGAACGCCGGAGGCAGGCGATCGAGTCCGTGGACGAGGCGGGAAAGGCTGCTTTGCCCGGAAACGATACGATCAGGATTGAATGTCCGCATGTTAATTTGATACATGCTGCGCTCCTTTTTTGAATAGCGTCCGCCTGACGCAGAGGGTCAAACGAACGCTGCCTGGAATCATTTTGACCTGTTCATGCCGCCGGGAAAACTCACGACGTCATGCGCTGTTGCCGTTGCCGCCGCCTGCGTCGCGCCAGCATTACCAGCATGGAGAGGGTAACGAGGAGCGCGCCCAGTGTTTCCGGTTCGGGCGAGCTGGGGACGTAAGCGCCGGAGACCGCCAGATTGCTGACGCCTTCCGGCAGGGGTTGCGGCTGGCTGACGCGGGCGGTTTCCCCGGCGTTGGGATTGCGAATTTGCTGGTCGATGGCCACAAAACTGGTGTATTGGGTGAGCAGGCTGTACTGGAGGCCAAGCGCGGTAATCTGCGCGCGCAGCCGCCCCCCTCCTTCCAGATTTTCCTGATCGGAAAGTTCGGCAATGCGCTGCCGCGCCCAGAGGCGACGCAGAACAGCGTATTGTTCCTGGCTGTCGCCCACGGCTTCCACAAGAGGCAAGGTCTGTTGATAAGGGCCGTTGGCGCCCTGTCCGGTGAGGATCAGTTGCCCGACAGGTTTGCCGCCTTCGCTGCGCCATTTGCCAAACAGGAGGACAGGGCGCTCGGAGAGCACATCCGGCAGGAATTCCGGCACGAGGTCATAGGGTTCAACGCCCTCAAAGCGCGCCTGCACGCGGGTGAGTACCGGCGAGGCGATCATCTGGCGAAAGCGGGCGGCCTGTTCCTGAGACTGTTCGGGGCGGGTGATGATGAACGGCTCGCCCATGCCCGCCCGCGCCAATCCTTCGATCAGGTGCCGGTTGACCGAGGAACCAATGCCAAAAGCAAACAGGTTGGCCTGATTCAGATGGCGACGCACCAGATTGAAGGCTTCGCCCTCCACGGTCACATAACCGTCCGTAACCAGCACGATGGTGCGCGAAACGTCCCCGTTTTTGGTCTGTGCGTACACATGCCGGAGCGCCGGAATCAACTCCGTGCCACCGCCGCCGTTGTGCTGGTCGATGACGCGCAGGGCGCTGGCGATATTTTCCGGCGTGGCGGGCACGGATTGCGTGTGCAGGAAGGCGTTGCTGCTTTCAAAGAGCAGCACATTGAAAGTATCGCTCGCCCGCAGTCCGCCGATGAGTTCGCGCAGCATCGCCTTGGCGGTATCGAGCGGAAATCCGTGCATGGAGCCGGAAACATCCACGACAAAAATGTATTCGCGGGGCGTGATGAGGGACGTCGGCACGGCTTTGGGCGGTTCCACCATTGCCAGAAAGAAGTTTTCCGCGTCGTCCCCCGCCCCGCGCATGAGCATCACGCCAGACTCCACCTGATCGCCCGCCAGACGGTAATCCAGAATAAAGTCGCGGTTGTGGGCGGCGCGGGACGGGTTCGCCGCCAGCGCGACCTCGGCGCGCCGCGCGCCCGCCCGAACCACCTTGATCTCGTGCGACGGCGAACGGATTTCTTTCAGGCCGATGGGCGTTTCCAGTTGCAGCCGAAGATCAAATCGGGACGGCGAATCGACCCCCGCCCGCAAGGTGGGTTGCGCGACCCATGTGTCGGTCGCGGAGGCCGACTGCGGGCTGTTGTAGCGTGGGCCAACGACGGTGGGAAAAACAAACTGGTACTGGCCGCCGCTCGGCCTCAGGAGTTCTGTGTAATGCAGCTCAACCCGAACCTCATCGCCGGGCAGAATGTTGGCGACGTGCATCTGGAATACATTGGGGCGCTGCTGTTCCAGCAGGGCGGCGGTTTTGCCCTCGCGTTTCGCGGCGCTGTATTCCTGCTGCGCGGCCTGTTTTTCGCGGATTTGCGCGTGGATTTTCCGTCCGGCCAATTGTACCGTCATGGCATGAACGGCGGCCTGACTGGAACCGGGAAATACATATTGGGCTTCAATCGGGCGCGACCCCTCGTTTTTGTAGGTCTGCGTCACCGTCACGTCGGCAATCACGCCCGCGATGTGTACCTCAACGTCCGTAGACTTGAGCGGCAGGGCATCCACAGCAGGATCGGCTCCC
>JAITNI010000329.1 GCA_031290535.1 Zoogloeaceae bacterium | reverse complement strand
ATGGCCGCGCCGCGCTTGCCGACGGTGGGCAGGAAGACATCGTTATTCCAGGCGGCGTCGTTGATGAGGTCTTTCACCTTGTCGCCGTTGGAGGTGACAAAGCGGTAATCGGCGTACATCGAGGGGGAGTGATTGCCCCAGACCACCAGTTGCTTCAGCGAGGAAACCGGACGCCCGGATTTTTGCGCCAACTGGGTCAGCGCCCGGTTGTGGTCAAGGCGCAACATGCCGTGGTAATTGGCGGGATTGGTGCGTCCCACCTTGATGGCGGCGGCGCGGGCAATGGTGGCGTTGGTGTTGCAGGGGTTGCCGACCACCAGCACCTTGACGGTTTCCCTGGCGTTTTCGGCGATGGCCTTGCCCTGCACGGTGAAAATCGCGCCATTGGCTTGCAGCAGGTCGGCGCGTTCCATGCCGGGGCCACGCGGACGCGCGCCAACCAGGAGCGCGATGTCGGCATCCTTGAAGGCCACATTGGGATCCTCGCTGGCGGTGACGCTGGCGAGGAGCGGGAAGGCGCAGTCATCGAGTTCCATGATGACGCCTTGCAGGGCTTTTTGCGCCTGCGGCAGGTCAAGGAGTTGCAGGATGACAGGTTGATCTTTGCCGAGCAGTTCGCCGGAGGCGATGCGGAACAAAAGGCTGTAGCCGATTTGGCCAGCGGCGCCGGTGACGGCAACGCGCAGAGGGGATTTGGACATGGACAGGCTCCTGAAAGTGGTTGGGTGGATGAGGATTCTTTTGCGTCACGCTTGAGGCTTGACCCCGGCGTCACGGGCACGTCCGCGTCCCGAAGGGCGCGGCGGCACAAGCGCTTAATAGTAGGAGTTCGCCCGGAGCGTGTCAATGTGTAATTATATATCTTATATAAGATAGAAATGAATGGACGCCGCTTTTGATTTGTGATGAAATCACGTCCTATGCCATTGCCCCCCTCCGATTCCGCGCTGCCTTCCGCGTCCCCCACCTTCAGTCCCCTGTATCGCCAGATCAAGGGGCTGATGCTGCGCGCGCTGGTGGAAGGCGAGTGGGGGCCGGGCGCGTTGATCCCCAGCGAAGCGGAACTGGCGGCGCGTTTTGGCGTCAGTCAGGGCACAGTACGCAAGGCCATTGACGAAATGGCGACGGAAAACCTGCTGGTGCGTCGGCAGGGCAAGGGCACGTTTGTGGCCACCCACAGCGACCCACGCGCCTTTTACCGGTTTTTGCGTCTGGTGGCCGATGATGGCGTGCCGCGTCAGGCTCAGAGCGTGCCGTTCTCCTGTATTGATACGACGGCCTCCGAGGCGGTGGCGCGGGCACTCAAGATTCAGCCTGGCGACGCCGTGGTGGTGCTGGAGCGCTTTCTGGATTTTGCCGACGAGCATGTGGTGCTGGACGAAATCTTTTTGCCTGCCGACATTTTTGGCGGCCTGACACTGGCACGCCTGCAAGCCGAGGAACGCTCGCTGTATAACCTTTTTGAAAGCTGGTTCGGCGTGCGGATGATTCGCGCCGAGGAGCGCCTGCGCGCCGTGTCGGCGCGTGAACCGGCGGCTTCCCGGCTGGGCGTGGCGGTGGGGTCGCCCCTGTTGCTGGTGGAGCGCATCACTTACACCTACGATCGTCCGGTGGAGTGGCGGCGCGGTTTTTACAATACGGAACGGCACCACTATTTCAATGAACTGACCTAGCCGCCCGAAGGGCAGGGGGGCTGCTTTGCGGGTGGTTTTTTGGATGTATAATCGAAAATCCTGCGCGTGCGATCTGGCTTGTGGTTGTCACGTTTTTAATCCTCGACTCATTCAAGGAGGCACTTTATGACAGAAGGATGCATCAAAAAGCGTCCCAAATATCTGAATGTTCTTCAGATTCGCTTGCCGCTTCCGGGCAAGCTCTCCATTCTCCACCGCGCCAGCGGCGTGGGTCTGTTTTTGCTGCTTGGCCCGCTGATCTGGCTTTTCCAATCCAGCGTCTCGTCGCCGGAGTGTTTTGAGACCTTCCGGGGCGTGGTCGCGTACCCGCTCGCCAAGGTGGTGCTGGCGGGGCTGATCTGGGCTTTCATGCATCATTTTTGCGCCGGCATCCGCTTTTTGCTGCTGGATGTGCATGTGGGAACGGAACTGCCATCGGCGCGGCAGTCGGCGGTCATTGTGTTCGGGGTCAGTCTTGTTCTGACCGGGGTGCTCTGGGGAGTCCTGTTATGGTAAATCGCATTGTGGTGGGGGCGCATTACGGCCTCAAGGACTGGATTGTCCAACGGGTCACTGCCGTAGTGATGGCGGTGTACACCGTGTTGATGGTGGCGGTGATTCTGGGCGCGCAACCGACCAGTTTTGACGCCTGGAAGGGCATTTTCGCCTGCGGGCCGATCAAGTTCGCCACCTTCCTGTTTGCACTCAGTCTTTTTTATCACGCCTGGATTGGCGTGCGCGACCTGTGGATGGACTATGTCCAGTCAACGGGGCTGCGCCTGACCCTGCATGTGCTGACCCTTCTGGCGTTGACAGGCTATGCAGGCTGGTTTGCCGCGATTCTCTGGAGGTTATAAGTGAGTATTCCCGTTTATAAATTCGATGCCGTCGTCGTCGGCGCGGGCGGCGCGGGGCTGCGTTCCGCCATTCAGCTTTCCGAAGCGGGGCAAAAGACCGCCGTGCTGTCCAAGGTGTTTCCCACCCGTTCGCACACCGTGGCGGCTCAGGGGGGCGTCGCCGCCTCGCTTGGCAATTCCGAGGAAGACAACTGGCGCTGGCACATGTACGACACCGTCAAGGGGTCGGACTGGCTGGGCGATCAGGATTCCATCGAGTTCATGTGCAAGAAGGCCGTCGAGGCGGTGGTTGATCTTGAACACTATGGAATGCCGTTCGACCGGGTCGATAACGGCAAGATTTATCAGCGCCCGTTTGGCGGTCACATGTCCAACTTTGGCGAAAAGCCGGTGCGTCGCGCCTGCGCCGCCGCTGACCGGACGGGTCACGCCATGCTGCACGCCATGTACCAACGCAACGTCAAGGCCAACACCCAGTTCTTTGTCGAGTGGATGGCGCTGGATCTGATTCGTGACCGCGAAGGCGTCGTGGTCGGCGTCACGGCAATGGAAATGGAAACCGGGCAGATTGTCGCTTTCCACGCCCGCGCCGTGATTTTTGCCACCGGCGGTTCGGGACGTATTTTCGCCTCCTCCACCAACGCCTTCATCAATACCGGCGACGGTCTCGGCATGGCGGCGCGGGCGGGGATTCCGCTCGAAGACATGGAATTCTGGCAGTTTCACCCCACCGGCGTGGCCGGGGCGGGGGTGCTGATTACCGAAGGGGTGCGCGGCGAAGGCGGCATTTTGCGGAATGCCGACAAGGAGCGGTTCATGGAACGCTATGCGCCGAATGCCAAGGATTTGGCTTCCCGCGACGTGGTGTCCCGCGCCATGACCACCGAAATCAAGGAAGGGCGCGGTTGCGGGCCGAACAAGGATTATGTGCTGCTCGACATCACCCACCTTGACCCGGCCACGATCATGAAGCGCCTGCCCGGCATCCGCGAGATTTCCATCCAGTTCGCGGGCGTTGATCCGATCAAGGAACCGATTCCCGTCGTGCCCACCTGCCACTACCAGATGGGCGGCATTCCCACCAGTTACGATGGTCGCGTGGTCGGCGCGGGCAATGCCGTGGTGCCCGGCTTTTACGCGGCGGGCGAATGCGCCTGCGCTTCCGTGCATGGCGCGAACCGCCTCGGCACCAATTCGCTGCTGGATTTGCTGGTATTCGGCAAGTCGGCGGGCGATTCCGCTGTGGAAGATTTGAAGAAGGGCGCGGCGCACCGCGATTTGCCTGCTGACGCGGTTGACGCGTCGCTGGCGCGAGTGGAGGCCATCAACAACCGCACGGGCGGCGTCAGTGTTTTTGATGCCCGTCAGGCGATTTCGCGCACCATGCAGGATCACGCGGGCGTGTTCCGTTTTGCCGATTTGCTGCAAAAGGGCGCGGCGCAGATTCTTGAAGTGGAAAAGACGGTGCGAAATCTGGAAATCAAGGATAAATCGCAGGTCTGGAACACGGCCAGAGTGGAAGCGCTGGAGACGGAAAACCTGATCGAAGTCGCCAAGGCGACGATGATTTCCGCCGAGGCGCGCAAGGAATCACGCGGCGCGCATGTGCGTGACGATGCCCCGGACACGCCGGAATTCCCCAATGGACGCAACGACAAAGAGTGGTTGAAGCACACCCTCTGGCATCGGGACGGCAATCGCATCGAATACAAGCCGGTTCGGCTCGACCCCCTGACGGTCGAGACGGTGGCCCTGAAAACCCGGTCGTACTAACTGGAGCGCACAATGACGAAACGTACCCTTCAATTTTCCATTTACCGCTACGACCCGGACAAGGATGAGCGTCCCTACATGCAGGCGATTTCCGTGGAGATGGAAGACACGGAACATAAACTGCTGGACGCGCTCACCAAGCTGAAGGCCAGGGACGAGAGCATCGCCTACCGCCGTTCCTGCCGCGAGGGCGTTTGTGGCTCCGACGCCATGAACATCAACGGCAAGAATGGACTGGCCTGTCTGACCGATGTCGACAGCCTGAAACAGCCCATTGTGCTGAAGCCCTTGCCGGGGCTGCCGGTGATCCGCGATCTGATCGTGGATATGACGCAGTTTTTCAAGCAGTACCATTCGATCAAGCCCTACCTCATCAACAACGACCCGCCGCCGGAGCGCGAACGCCTGCAATCGCCGGAAGACCGCGAAGAACTCAACGGCCTCTACGAGTGCATCCTGTGTGCCTGCTGCTCCACGGCCTGTCCGTCGTTCTGGTGGAACCCGGACAAGTTTGTTGGCCCCGCCGGCCTGCTGGCCGCTTACCGGTTTCTGGCCGATACCCGCGATCAGGCCACCAACGAGCGGCTCGACAATCTGGAAGACCCGTACCGGCTGTTCCGTTGCCATACCATCATGAGCTGCGTGGATGTCTGTCCGAAGGGGCTGAACCCGACGCGGGCGATTGGCAAGATCAGGGACATGCTGGTCAAGCGGGCAGTCTGATGGAGCGGGCCGCGCTGGAACGCCTGCGCTGGCGCTGTATCCGCCGGGGATTGCTGGAGGTGGATATTGCGCTGGGGCGCTTTCTGGACGAGGAATTCGGGCAGCTTTCCGAAGCCGAGCAGGAAGTGTTCGCGGTGCTGGCGGATAGCGATGATTTACAGTTGTGGCATTGGATCAGCGGTCAGGCCGAGTGCGAAGACAGTCGCCTTCTACCGCTGGTGGCCCGATTGCGCGCGCGTCAGGGCGCGTTGAAAACGCCCTGACGTTTTTTGAGCGCCTCGCAGCCAGAGGCGTGTTTCATGCATGTTTGCAGTTTTTCCACACACAGAGAAAAGGAGCGAGACCATGACCGCAGAAACCAAAGCAACCCTGCACCTTGAAGGGCAGACGCCGGTAGATTTTCCGGTATTGAAGCCCACGCATGGCAATGACTGTATTGACATTCGCACCCTGGGCGGCAAGACCGGGCTGTTTACCTATGATTCCGGGTTTTTGTCCACTGCCAGTTGCAAGTCCCACATCACCTTTATTGATGGCGACAAGGGCGAACTGCTGTATCGCGGCTATCCCATCGAGCAACTGGCCGAGCAGTGCAATTTTCTGGAAGTCGCCTATCTGCTCAGAAACGGCGATCTGCCCAACACGGCTCAGAAACTGGAGTTTGAGGGAACCATCCGTCGGCACACGCTGGTGCATGACCAGTTGACCCGTTTTTACAACGGCTTTCGGCGCGACGCGCATCCGATGGCGGTCATCATCGGCGTGGTGGGGGCGTTGTCGGCCTTCTACTATCAGGCGATGGATTACACGAATCCCAGGCACCGCGACGTGAGCTTTACCAACGTCGTCGCCAAGCTGCCGACCATCGTGGCGATGGCCTACAAGTACAACACCGGGCTGCCGTTCATGTATCCGAGGAATGACCTGGGCTATGTCGAAAACTTCATGTACATGATGTTCGGCGTGCCCTGCGAGGAATACAAGCCCAACCCGGTGCTGGCGCGAGCGCTGGACATCATTTTCACCCTTCACGCCGACCACGAGCAGAACGCTTCCACCTCCACCGTGCGGCTGGCGGGGTCTTCCGGCGCGAACCCGTTTGCCTGCGTCGCGGCGGGGATTGCCTGCCTGTGGGGGCCAGCGCACGGCGGCGCGAACGAAGCCTGCCTCAACATGCTTGAGGAAATCGGCGACGTCTCCCGCGTCGGCGAATACATCAAGCGCGCCAAGGACAAAAACGACAGCTTCAAGCTGATGGGTTTTGGGCATCGCGTGTACAAGAACTTTGACCCGCGCGCCAAACTGATGGGCAAGGTATGCGCCGACGTGCTCGCCGAACTGGGGCTGGAAAACGACCGCCTCTTCAAACTGGCCAAGGAACTGGAAAAAATCGCGCTGGAAGATGACTACTTCATCGAGAAGAAGTTGTATCCCAATGTCGACTTCTACTCCGGCATTGTGCAGAAGGCGCTGGGCATTCCCACTTCCATGTTCACCTGTATCTTCGCGCTGGCGCGTTCGGTGGGCTGGATGTCGCAGTGGGAAGAAATGCTGACCGACCCGGAATACAAGATCGGGCGTCCGCGCCAGCTCTATGTCGGGGCGGCCAGACGCGACGTGGTTCCGCTGGTCAACCGATAACGGCGCAATGATTTGCAGGCGGCGCGGCTTTTGAGCTTGCGCCGCCTGTTTTCCAATGGGTAAAACAAAAATCTGGGGATGCTCCCAGGAGACAAACGAATGAAACAAAAACTCGCAACCACGCTGTTCTTCGGCGGCAACGCGCCTTTCGTCGAAGAACTCTACGAAAATTATCTGGAAGACCCGGCGCGGGTGTCGGAAGAATGGCGCGGCTATTTCGACCGGCTGGCGCAAGAACCCGGTGTGGTGACCCGCGACGTGCCGCACGCCCCCGTGATCGCCGCCTTTGCCGAACAGGCGAAGCAGGGCGGTTTCCGTCAGACCGCGCCGCAGGCGGCGGATGACGGCAAACAGGTTGCCGCGCTGCAACTCATCAACGCCTACCGTTTCATGGGCAACCGCCGCGCCGATCTTGACCCGCTGAAACGGCAGGAGCGCCCGGTGATTGCCGAACTGGAACCGTCCCATTACGGGCTGTCCGACGCCGACCTGAACCGGGTGTTCAATACCGGCTCGTTTCGCATGGGCGCGGAACGCGCCCCGCTCTCCAAAATTGTCGAGGCCGCCAAGGAAACCTATTGCGGCTCCATCGGCGTTGAATACATGTATTTGACGGAAACGAGCGAAAAACGCTGGATTCAGGAACGGCTGGAACCCATTCGCGCCAAATGCGCCTATAGCCGCGAAGACAAGCTGCGCCTGCTGGAGCGCGTCACCGCCGCTGAAACACTGGAACGCTACCTGCATACCCGCTACGTCGGGCAAAAGCGGTTTTCTCTGGAAGGCGGCGAAGCCCTGATTGCCTCCATGGACGAACTGGTGCGGAATCTGGGCACTCAGGGCGTGCAGGAAATTGTCATCGGCATGGCGCACCGGGGGCGGTTGAATGTGCTGGTCAATACGCTCGGCAAACCGCCTTCCCTGCTGTTTGCCGAATTCGAGGGCAAGAAAGCCTCTGACCTTGCGGCGGGCGACGTCAAATACCACCTCGGTTATTCTTCCGATGTTGGCACGCCCGGCGGCCCCGTGCATCTGGTGCTGGCCTTCAACCCCTCGCATCTGGAAATCATCAATCCGGTGGTGGAAGGTTCGGTCTATGCCCGCCAACTGCGCTACGGCGCAGACGGCAAAAAGAAAATCGTGCCGGTGCTGATTCATGGCGATTCCGCCGTGGCGGGGCAGGGCGTCAATCAGGAAATGCTCAATTTCGCGCAGACACGCGGCTATGGCACGGGCGGCACGATTCACATTGTCGTCAATAACCAGATTGGCTTTACCACCTCCGACCCGCGTGATTACCGTTCCGGTCACTATTGCACGGAAATTTTCAAGATGTCCGAAGCGCCGATTTTCCACGTCAATGGCGACGATGTGGAAGCGGTGGCGCTGGTCACTAAATTGGCGGCGGATTTTCGGCAGGAATTCGGCAGGGACGTGGTCATCGACATTTACTGTTTCCGCAAGCTGGGTCACAACGAGCAGGACGAGCCGATGGTGACGCAGCCGCTGATGTACAAGAAAATCCACGCCCACCCCGGCACGCGCAAGGTGTACGCCGACCGCCTCGTGGCGGAGGGCATTCTGACAGCGGACGCGCCGGAAACCATGATTCAGGAATTCCGCGACCATCTGGACAAGGGCGAACTTCTGTACAACCCGGCGCTCTCCGACTACACCCGCGCCCACGCGAAGGGCTGGAAGCCGTACCTCACCAAACAGTACATCGAAAATTGCGATACCCGCGCACCGGTCAGGGAACTGGCGCGGCTGTCGGAACGCCTCACTACCTTGCCGGAAGGCTTTGTGCTGCATTCCCGCGTCAAAAAAATCGTCGACGACCGGCGGGCGATGGGGAAAGGCGAATTGCCCTTTGACTGGGGTATGGCGGAAAATCTCGCCTACGCCACGGTGCTCACCGAAGGTTACGGGGTGCGGATTTCCGGCGAGGATGTCGGGCGCGGCACCTTTTTTCACCGTCACGCCGCCTTTCACGACCAGAAGCGCGAAAAAGCCAGCGAGGGCACCTATCATCCGCTGGCGCATTTGCAGGACAAGCAGGGCGCTTTTCAGTGCTACGATTCCGTGCTTTCCGAGGAAGGCGTGCTGGCCTTTGAATACGGCTACGCTTCCGCCGACCCCAATGATCTGGTGGTCTGGGAAGCGCAGTTTGGCGATTTTGCCAATGGCGCGCAGGTGGTGATCGACCAGTTCATTTCTTCCGGCGAAGCCAAGTGGGGGCGCGGTTGCGGCCTCGTGCTGCTGCTGCCGCACGGTTACGAAGGGCAGGGGCCGGAACACTCCTCGGCGCGGCTGGAACGCTACATGCAGTTATGCGCCGAAATGAACATGGAAGTCTGCGTACCCACCACGCCCGCCCAGATTTTTCATGTGCTGCGTCGGCAGGCTTTGAGAAAGCAGAGAAAGCCCCTCATCATCCTGTCGCCCAAATCGCTCCTGCGCCATAAAGACGCGATTTCCAGTCTGGACGAACTGGCCAACGGCGGCTTTCAGCCGGTGATTGGCGAGATCGACGCGCTGGACGCGCAAAAGGTGACACGTGTGGTGCTGTGCTCCGGCAAGGTTTACTACGATCTGCTCGCCGCCCGCCGGGAACGCCAGATTGACCATGTGGCCATCGTGCGGATCGAGCAGTTGTATCCCTTCCCGGAAGCCGCTTTCACCGCCGAACTGGCCAAGTATCCCCAGGCGGTTGAAATCATCTGGTGTCAGGAAGAACCCCGCAATCAGGGCGCCTGGTACTGGTTTGCCTCCCGTCAGCATCTGGCCCGTTCGGTCGGCGCGAAGCAGGAAGTGTTGCTGGTTTCCCGACCCGCTTCCGCTTCTCCGGCCGTTGGCTACCTCGCCCGGCATAACGCGCAACTCAAAGCCCTGATCGAGTCCGCTCTGGGCAAGATCGACTACTGAAAGCTCAACAGAAGGAATGAACATGATTATTGAAGTCAAAGTCCCGCAGTTCTCCGAGTCCGTCTCCGAAGGCACGCTGGTGTCCTGGAAAAAGCAGGTCGGCGAAGCCATTGCCCGCGACGAAATCCTGATCGACATCGAAACCGACAAGGTGGTGCTGGAAGTCCCCGCGCCCGACGCGGGCGTGCTGGTCGAACTCCTCAAGGCCGATGGCGATCTGGTGACTTCGGGAGAAATCATCGCCCGGATTGATACCTCCGCTGTGGCCGCCGCGCCTGCGCCTGCTGCGACGGCTGCATCGGCTCCGGCTGCCGCTGCAACAGCATCGGCCACCACCGCCAGCCCTGCCGCCCGCAAGATTCTGGAAGAAAAGGGCATCCCCGCCGCTGCGGTTTCCGGCACGGGACGCGGTGGGCGCGTGACCAAGGAAGACGCGGTGGCCGCCTCCGCCGCGCCGAAGGCCGCGCCTGTTTCCGCCCCGACCGCTCTTCCCCCCGGCGAACGCATTGAACAG
>JAITNI010000349.1 GCA_031290535.1 Zoogloeaceae bacterium | reverse complement strand
CGTTCGCCGCGCCATTGAGGCGGATACGGACGATAAGCGCCTCTCTATTTCAATCCGCGAACTGGCGCGGCGCGCCGGGGTTGACCCGAAAGTTGCCAGTCGGGCGCTGGAAGGGATTTTTCCCGTAAGGGATAGAGAGGCCGCAGGGCGCTTGCGGGATGTCCTTCTGGGCGTCGCCCTTGACTCAGGCAAAAAAACGCCCACAGAAGCCCTGCACCCCGTGCCAACGGCCAAAAAAATGCCGCGCCGGTGTGGCAACACCGATGCGGCGACATCCGCAGTACTCATCAACGAAACAACCACGGAGGAATCCATGTTAATCCAAAAGCAGGGCATCAGTCCAGAAGCCCGCGAATTCTGGGCATTGCAACCGGAGGCGCTGGCCGCGCCCACCCGGCGGGAGCAGGTCTTTACCGGCGGCGAGATGCGCGTGGCTTACGAGCACATGCGCGCCAAGGCGCTGTATGGCGGGCTGCTCGCCATCATTGGCGAATCAGGAGCGGGCAAGACCACGCTCAAGGATTTGCTGGTCACAGACCTGGCTGAGGCCGGGGACGTGGTAGTGATCGAGCCGCACACGCAGGCGATGGAGGGCGACGACAAGACCGGCAAGACCCTCAAGACCCGCGATCTCAATGAAGCCATTTTGCGCGAGGTCGCCCCTGCAAAACCGGTGAAGCGCAGCATGGAAGCGCAGTTGAATCAGGTGGCCGCCGCGCTCTCCGCTTCGCTGGCCGAGCGGCGCGACAGGAAGCACCTGCTGATTATCGACGAGGCGCACGCCTTGCCCAAGCCCACTTTGCGGCATCTGAAGCGGTTTCTGGAACTCAAGAACCCGGCCAAAAAGGGGCTGCAACGCCCGCTGCTCTCCATCATTTTGCTGGGGCAAACGGAACTGGCAACGCGCCTCTCCCCGCACGATCAGGATGTGCGCGAGGTGTGGCAGCGCTGCGAGGTGGTGCGGCTTGCCGCGCTCAACAAGGGGCTGGCGGAATACCTCCGTCTGCGCCTGGGGAGCGCGGCGGCGGCGGCCTTTACCCCGGAGAGCCTCGCGGCGCTGGTCGAAATCCTCACCGTGCCCGCCACGTCGTCCACCCCGGCAGCCAGTTTTTTATACCCGCTGGCGGTCGATAACTGGCTCGCCAGCGTACTCAACCACAGCGCCGGGTTCGCCCGCAGCATCACGGCGGAAAACGTGGTGGCGACCTATGAATCCGTGACGGGGAAGAAGTGGGCGAACCGGAAAGGAGCCGCGAAATGAAAGCCTACGCCTGGGCCTCTGGCCTGATCGAAGAGGGGAGAACTGTCCCGGAGGGGGCGCTGCTGATTGTCTCCCGCCTCAACAAACAGAGCCGGGAAATTATCGCGGCATTGGCGCGGCATAGCCGTTATCGCGCCGAACTGATCGTCCCCGGCATCCCGGAAGCCAACGCGGCGAACGACCCGCTGGGGGCGGTGGATGCGCTGACGGCGTTTGTCGAAGCCGTTGAGGAAAGGAGGGCAAAATGAAACTCAACCCCGTCTATCAAACCGTGTTGAACGAGGTGGCCGCGGCCATCTATCAGCGTGAAGAGGCCGAATTCCATCAATTGGAGGGCGACCTTGATCTCGCTGACAAATTCCGGGCAGGGATGTCGGAGACCGAACGCGCCATCGTTGCCTATCTGGAGGATCGCATTTCCTGCCTGCGCGCCCGCCAGCCCGATTTCCGGGCGGCGTCCCTCAGCCCCCAATCCGCTCAGGAGGTGTTTCCATGAGCCGCGCCCACCTCACCATCAAATGCGCTCTGCGTGAAGACGGCTCGCTTTCCACGAACGTGGACGTTGACGCGCGAACAGTGGAACTGGTCGTCATGCTCGCCTGCGTCATGCTGGAACTCTCCGGCCCCTGCAACGGCATTTCCGCCACCTGGCTGGCGCGACAGGTCGCCTGGATGGCAGCGGATATTGAGCGGGCGCGGAGAGAAAAACAGGAGACGCTGCAATGAACGTCTTCCTGCTCTGCCTGCTGATGGCCGTCTGCCTTGCCCTGATCTGGCTCGACGTTCGGGGCGTCAGCCTCTCGTGCCTCGTTTCCCGCCTGTCGCTCACGCGGCGGATTAAACGCAACCTCAAATTGTCCTGGTCGGCCTGCTGGCGGATTACGGGCGGAAGGAGATAACGCGATGAGCGCCCCGGAGATTTCAGTGCTGGCGGGCCACAACCCCGATGGGCAGCCGCGCATCATAAAAAGCGCCGCGCCCTGTGCCCCGCGCATTCCGACCCTGGCCGAGCAGATGGAAGCGGCGGCGCACAGTCCCCCGTTTGATCCGCGCTCGCCCGGGGGCAAGGTGAGCGTGGATGGCCTGACAGACGGCCAGCGGGCAGTGCTGGCGCTGCTGCCGGATACGCCAGAGGAGGCGCTTTCAGTCTGTCAAATCGCCGTGCTGCGAGGCGGGCAGGCGGGCAATAAACGTTTCCGCAACACGTCCTATCTCTTCCTGCGCGCTCTGCGGGCGATGGGCAAGGTGGGCATCCGCCAGCGCCTCTGCCTTGCCAATGGCAAGCTGGAAATGATTTTTTACGCAAAACATCAACCCGAAAGGACTGCATCATGAACCAAACCGCATTAACCGTTCCCCCCGGCTATCGGCAGGATGCCGCTGGCCGCCTGATTCCGGTCGAGACCATCAAGCCGATTGATCTCGCCCGCGATGAACTGGTGCAGGAAATCGTCGCCGCTGCCCGCGTCCTGAACGGCCAGATGGCCGCCTTCAAGGCCCGGACTTTTGCCGACATCGCCGCCTTCGTCCAGCTTTCCGCCGAGCAGTATCAGGCGAAACTGGGCGGCAAAAAGGGCAATGTGACGTTGTTCAGTTTTGACGGCAAATACAAGATTCAGCGGGCGATTGCCGAGTACATCGTCTTCGACGAGCGCCTGCAAGCCGCGAAGGCGCTGATTGACGAATGCATTACCGACTGGACACAAGGCAGCCGCCCGGAACTGCATGTACTGGTGAATGACGCCTTTCAGGTCGACAAGGAGGGGAATATCAACACCGGGCGGGTGCTGGGTCTGCGCCGTCTGGAAATCTCCGATTCCCGCTGGCGCGAGGCCATGCGCGCCATTGGCGAGGCCGTGCAGGTGGTGGGCAGCAAGAGTTATGTGCGCGTTTATGAGCGGGTGGGCGACAGCGACGAATACAAACCCATCGCGCTGGATGTGGCAGGGGTGGCGGTATGAACCCCCTCCCCTCTCTCTTTGTGGCTCATGTCTACATCCGTCAGGACGAACAGGGGCGCTATTGTCTCAACGACCTGCACAAGGCGGCGGGCGGAGAAGCCCGGCATCGGCCTTCGTTGTGGCTGGCGAACAAACAGGCCAAAGAAGTCATTGCTGAACTGGAGGCAGAAGCCAAATCCCAAAGCACGAATTCGTGCTCTGGAATATCCCCGACAAATATCAAAAGTAAAGCAGGAATTCCTGCTTTACCTGTTGCCTTTCAAAGAGGCGGGGAGAATGAAAAACGCGGCACTTTTGTCACCAGGGAACTGGTCTACATCTACGCGATGTGGATCAGTGCAAAGTTTCATCTGGTGGTTATTCGTGCCGCCGACGCCGCCCTCACCGGTGAGCTTTCCGCCCAGCAAAAAATCCTGAAACAGGTAGAAGCCGCCTACTTCGCCCGCTACCCGGAGCGCCGCGAGATTCGCCGTCTGGCCTATCAGGGCGAACCGTACTGGTATATCGGCGAGCGGGTGCGCCGCGCCGCCGCCACGGTCGGCAAGGCGGTGCGCCACATGTGCTTGTGGGGCGTGATGAAGACGGGGCTGCTGGCAGAGTCCCGCCGCACCTCGTACCTCTTCGCCAAACTGCGCCGCGACCAACGCGCCAGCCGCCAATTGATGTTTCGGTTTTGAGGAGATCAATCATGAGTTTTCAAAACATCACTCCCGCCAAGGCGCTTGCCCGCCTGAAGGGCGGCATCCGCGCCGAGTGCGCCAAGCAGGGCATTGACGAGACCACCCGCAAGGCGATGCTCTCCCGCATCGCGGGCGTGGGGTCTTCCAAAGACCTGACCTTGAAGGACGCCCACCGCGTCCTTGAGCACCTGCGTAGCACCGGGCGCGGCATGGGCAAACCGGCGAAGGATAAAAAGATTGGCGATGACTGGACGTTTGTGTTTGCGGCCACGCCCGCCCGCCAGCCGCTGCTCAAAAAAATCTACCGCCTCGCCGAGACCCTTGGGCAAGCGCAAACCCCGCCCGTCCCCGTCGCCAGCAAGGCGTATGTGGAGGGGATTGCCGTGCAGATGGTGGGCGCGACCACGTTGCTGGAATTCTGCGACACCGACCTGCTGCACAAGATCGTGCAGGCGCTGGAAGTGCATCTGCGCCGCCGCCGCAAGGCCGCGCCCGCACAGGAAGCGCAGGCATGAACCGCGCCGTCTTTGCGTGGGGTTTCTCCCGTGAATTGCTGGCTTTGCCAGTGATTCACGGCCAGACCGTCCTGGCCAAAAGTAGATTTTTACTTTTGGACGATTAACCATGTCCCCGGAAACCCTCCACGCCCTGCGGAATCTGCCGGTGTTCCCCACCTCCGCCGAATTGCTGATTCAGGTGATCGGCATCGAGGCGGCGGCGCGGCTGATTA
>JAITNI010000218.1 GCA_031290535.1 Zoogloeaceae bacterium | reverse complement strand
GATGGTTCTTCCATCGCGGGCTGGAAGGGGATTCAAGCCTCCGACATGCTGTTGCTGCCGGATCCCAATACCGCCTTCATCGACCCCTTCTTTGACGAAACCACGCTGGTCATCACCTGTGATGTCGTCGATCCCGCCGATGGCCGGGGCTATGACCGCGACCCGCGCTCCATCGCCAGACGCGCCGAAGCCTATCTCAAGTCGTCCGGCATTGGCGATACCGCCTACTTCGGCCCCGAACCCGAATTTTTCATCTTCGATTCTGTGGAGTGGAAAAGCGATATTTCCGGTTCCTATGTGAAGATTTTTTCCGAAGAAGCCGCCTGGGCCTCCGGCGAAAAGATCGAGGGCGGCAACATCGGCCACCGTCCGACCGTCAAGGGCGGTTACTTCCCCGTGCCGCCGGTGGATTCCTTCAATGACATCCGCGCCGCCATGTGCCTGGCGCTGGAAGAGTGCGGCGTGGAAGTGGAAGTGCATCACCACGAAGTCGCCACCGCCGGCCAGAATGAAATCGGCACCCTGTTCAATACGCTGGTGCGCCGCGCCGATTGGACGCAGGTGCTGAAATACGTGGTGCATAACGTCGCCCACCAGTATGGCAAGACCGCCACCTTCATGCCGAAGCCCATCGTCGGCGACAACGGCTCCGGGATGCACGTGCACCAGTCAATCTGGAAAGACGGCAAAAACCTGTTCGCGGGCAATGGCTACGCGGGGCTGTCCGAGACCGCGCTGTATTACATCGGCGGCATCATCAAACATGCCCGCGCCCTGAACGCGATCACCAATCCCGGCACCAACTCCTACAAGCGTCTGGTGCCCGGTTTTGAAGCGCCGGTGAAGCTGGCCTACTCCGCCAAGAACCGTTCCGCCTCCATTCGCGTGCCCTTCGTGTCTTCCGACAAGGCGCGCCGCATCGAGACCCGCTTCCCCGACCCCATCGCCAATCCCTACCTGGCCTTCTCGGCCTTGCTGATGGCGGGTCTGGACGGCATCCAGAACAAGATTCACCCCGGCGACCCCGCCGACAAGAATCTCTACGACCTGCCGCCGGAAGAAGACGCCAAGATTCCAACCGTCTGTTCCAGCCTGGACGAAGCGCTGGCCTATCTGGACAAGGATCGGGAATTCCTGACCCGGGGCGGCGTGTTTTCGAACGACTGGATTGACGCCTTCATCGCCCTGAAGATGGAAGAAGTGACCCGGCTCAGAATGACCACCCACCCGGTCGAGTTCGAGCTGTACTATTCCTGCTGAGGAAGCCCTGAACAATTAAGCCGTTCGGGCTGAGCCTGTCGAAGCCCTTGTTTTTACAGGGAATGCCCTTCGACAAGCTCAGGGAGAACGGTATTATTTAAGGGCATTGGATTCTGGCTCGGCATGTTTTATGCCGGGTCAGAACAAGCCAAAGACGCAAAAAACGGAGCGCAAGGCTCCGTTTTTTATAGAGACAGTTGTGAGTCTACTTTGCAGATGACGGATTATCCTGACGGCAAGTGCGCTTTGGTTTGATCACAAACTGTTTGACCTGTGCATCCAGCTCACCACTGTGGTAAAGATCCAGGCATTTCAGGAAATCGAACCGAACCCCCTTGATTTCCGATTCAACCAAGGGGTTGTGATAGTCACGCGCCAAGTAACGGTCAACCAGGGATTTGATCGCATCTGGACTTTTTTCCATATCGTAATAAGTCCAGTCCCTCAATGTGCTGACGCTGCTTCCAGCGTCAATAGCAGCGCCCTCCTCGTTTTTGTAAGCACTGGTTATGCATATAGCAAGAACCATGTCCTTGTAATTCAGCGCATAAGTTCGCGCTCCTGCCTGCGGCGATGTGACTACATCATCCTTCGCGTAGCCTGTAAATGATATGGTGGCAAGCATTGTCAACAGAACAAAAAATATCCCTTTTGTCATGACGGGATCCAAAAATTCGTTTGTAGGGTCGTGTATTTCGCAACTTTTGCACCAAGGTTGATAGGGTCATAAATTCGCTGCGAAGCTGCCCAATCAGCAGCAAAAGAAGGCCGAGCCATATGTCATCCTTTCCTTGTTGTGAATAGATTTTCGTCAGCGTGTCCGCAACGCCTGCCGTAGTTCCGCAAACAGTTTGTCAATCTTGGGCGTCACCTGTTCCGGCTTGGGACAGGGCGCGTTTTTTTGCTGATGTTCTAAAAAAGACGCCTTGACCGCCTCAACAAAGGTTTCTTCTGTTTGCCTGCTTTCCGATTTCGCCAGCGTGGTGTCCAGTTCGTGCCGGATGCGGGTAATGATGTCGGCCTGCCGACAGGCCTGCGCGACGCCGCTGATGCGGCCCAGTTCCTGAATGGCGTGGATTTCCGCCGCCGACGATGCGGCAGGGACAGGAGAAGAGACGCACAACGCCAAAGCGACAGCGCAAAGAGAAAGCGGTTTTTTCATTCTATTCTCCAGATTCAGGATCATGCTTTCAGGATTATAAAGGGTATGCGTCCTGGCGAGTAAAAAATTACCCTTCATCCGGCGCAAACGACGGGCGACCGGGGAGCGGCAACCCGGAAGCATCAGGCCGGTTTGCGGCAGCGGCTGTCCTTGAAGGGGCCGCCCACCCGTTGCCAGCCCTCGCCCAGCGAGGTCTGCGAACACAGCCGGCTGCCGTCGAGCTTGCTCATCCAGAGATAGTACAGGGCAGGCGCGGCCTGAATCGACGGGCTGCCGAAAACCACCACCCAAGCCAGTACAATGCTGCATGTCCGAAGTTTCATGATGGCCTCGCCCTCGTAATAAAAATGCCGGTTTGCCGGGAAATGTCGCGTTTTTTGCCCGGAACCGGGCCGGGCAAGATGATGCGATGATAAATAAGCCTTTGATTTGGCGGACGATCTTGTTAAACTTTTCAGCTTCCATGTTTTGAAATCGGGAGCCGTGCTGATGAAAAAGCGTTTATTTGCCAGATTATGCCTCATTGGGGCCTGTGTTGCGACCGCGCCTGTCTGGGCGCAGATTTATAAATGTGTCGATGCGGACGACCATGTGACCTATTCCAACGTGGCGAGCGCCAGCAGCAAAAATTGCACCAAGGTGCAGATGGAGCCGGATACCGTCATCCCCGCGCCCCCCGTCCGTTCGCGTGGCGCGGCTTCCAACCCGACGCCTGCCGATTTTCCCAAGGTCAGCAATGAGGAGCAAAAAGCCCGCGATAACGACAAGCGGGCGATTCTGACCCAGGAACTCGCCAACGAGCAAAAAAATCTGGAACAGGCCAAAAAAGACCTCGCCGCGCAACAGGCCATCCGCACTGGCGACGAGAAAAATTACCAGAAAGTGCAGGAACGCCTCAAACCCTATGAGGAAAAGGTGGAGCAGCATGAGCGCAATATCCAGATTCTGACCCGGGACATCGCCAATCTCCGGTAGGGCGTGGCGATGTGTTTATCATGGCATGGTCGGGCGCAAAACTTGCTTTGACTGACCATGTCCAAACCTGCCGCTTCTCCCTGTCCCGTCCGCCCCGCGCCTTTTGCCGGTCTGGATTATCTGGCCTCCGCCGTTGTGCTGATGGACGCGGCGCGGCAGGTACGCTACGCCAACAGCGCCGCCGAAAATCTGCTCGCCGTCACCGGGCGCTCCCTGATCGGGCGGCCTCTGGAACAGGTGATGCGCTACAGCGCCGCGCTGGAATCAGCGCTGGCAAACGCCGTCGCCAACAACTGGAGCTATACCGGGCAGAATGTCCAGATTTGCCAGGGCGATAATGAAATCCTGCATCTCAACTGCACCGTCACCCCCGTGCACGCGGAGGACGCCCCGGACATTCGTATGCTCATGGAGTTGCAGCCCATTGACCAGCAACTGCGGGCCAGCCGGGAAGAACGCCTGATCGAGCAGCAGCAGGCGAACCGGGAACTGATTCGCAATCTGGCGCATGAAATCAAGAATCCATTGGGCGGCATTCGCGGCGCGGCGCAGCTTCTGGAACGCGAACTCAACAATCCGGCCTTGCAGGAATATACCCAAGTCATCATCAAGGAATCCGACCGCCTGCAAAACCTGATGCAGCGTCTCCTGTCGCCGCACCGCGCCCTCATGCAGAGCGCGCCGGTGAATATTCATGAGGTGCTGGAACGGGTCAAAAGCCTGCTGGAGCTGGAATACCCCGATCATCTGACGATCACGCGCGACTACGATACCAGCCTGCCAACGCTGATCGGCGACCGCGAACAACTGATTCAGGTGTTTTTGAATGTCGCCCGCAATGCCGCGCAGGCCACAGAGGGGCAGGGAAAAATTGTGTTCCAGACCCGCGCGGCGCGGCAGGTCACGCTGGTCAAACGGCGGTTTCGCCTCGCCATTGATATTTCCATCCTCGACAATGGCCCCGGCATTCCCGATGATTTTTGCGAACGCATGTTTTATCCGCTGGTGTCGGGTCGCCCGGATGGTACGGGGCTGGGGCTGACGCTGGCGCAGAGTTTTGTCCAGCAGCATCAGGGCAGCATTGAATGCGAAAGCCAGCCGGGTCACACCTGTTTTTTAATCCGTCTGCCCATTGAGCAGGCGTAGCGCTGACTGGAGTGAGACATGCGCCCCATCTGGATTATTGACGACGACCGCTCCATTCGCTGGGTGCTGGAAAAAACCCTGACCCGCGAGGGCATTCCCTTCAGGAGTTTCGCCTCCGGCAGCGAGGCGCTGGAAGCGCTGGAACGCGAAGAGCCGCCGCAGGCGCTGCTCTCCGACATTCGGATGCCCGGCGCTTCCGGGCTGGAAGTGCTGAAGGTCGTCAAGGAACGCGCCCCGCAAACGCCGGTCATCATCATGACCGCCTACTCGGATCTGGAAAGCGCCGTCGCCGCCTTTCAGGGTGGCGCGTTTGAGTATCTGCCCAAACCCTTTGACGTCGATCAGGCCATCGAACTGATTCGCCGCGCCATTGACGAAAGCACGCACCAAAATGGTGCGGTGGCGGAAGTCCGCCTGACGCCGGAAATTCTCGGTCAGGCGCCGGCCATGCAGGAAGTGTTTCGCGCCATCGGGCGGCTCTCGCAATCGCACACCACGGTGCTGATTACCGGCGAATCCGGCTCTGGCAAGGAACTGGTCGCGCGCGCCCTGCATCGCCACAGTCCGCGCAAGGAGGCCGCCTTTGTCGCCATCAACACTGCGGCGATTCCCAAGGACTTGCTCGAATCGGAACTGTTCGGCCACGAACGCGGCGCGTTTACCGGCGCGCAGACCCAGCGCCGGGGGCGTTTTGAACAGGCGGATGGCGGCACGCTGTTTCTGGACGAAATCGGCGACATGCCGTCGGAATTGCAGACCCGGCTGCTGCGGGTGCTCTCCGACGGGCATTTTTACCGCGTAGGCGGCCACGCGCCCATCAAGGCCAATGTGCGGGTGATCGCCGCCACACATCAGAATCTGGAACAGCGGGTCAGGGATGGCCTGTTCCGGGAAGACCTGTTCCACCGTCTCAATGTCATCCGCATTCGTCTGCCCGCCCTGCGCGAGCGGCGCGAGGACATCCCCTTGCTGCTCCAGCATTTTCTGCAAAAAAGCGCTCAGGAACTGGGCGGCGAATCGAAGCGGCTTTCGGAGGCCGCGCTTCGTTATCTTGCCGGACTGGAATTTTCTGGCAATGTGCGGCAACTGGAAAACCTTTGCCACTGGATTACCGTCATGGCTCCCGGCCAGCAGGTCGAAATTGCCGACCTGCCGCCGGAACTGCGCGAAAAAACCCCGCCGCTGCTGCTCGCCGCCAACTGGGAGGCCGCGCTGGCACAGGAAGTCGACCGCCAGCTCGCCAGCGCCACCCCGAACCTGCACGAAAAACTGCAACACGCCTTTGAGCGCGTCCTGATTCAGCAAGCGCTGGCGCACACCGGTGGCCGCCGCATTGAAGCCGCCCAGGCGCTCGCCATTGGCCGTAACACCATCACCCGCAAGATTCAGGAATTGGGGCTGGAAAGTATTCGGGAACACTGAAGCGCCCATTTTCCTGCGGATTTTTCTTTGTCGGCATGGATTGCGTAAACCGGCGCTTTCCAGTACCTTCGGCAACTTCGTTAGGGGTGCGGCGTCGGGGTTTTGATGTCGCTGAGAGAGTCCCTTTGAACCTGTACGGGCCATGCCGACGTAGGGAAACGGATGCGGGCTTGCCCGTGTTTTCCTGCCCGGCCTGCATGTTGCCCGGTTTGCCCTTAGGAAAATCATGAATCCCGCATTGCCCCAGGTTGTTCCCGCTTCTGCCTCCTTTACCGCCGCCAGCGCCCAGGTCGACCACGCCGCCATTGCTCCCCTGCCCAATTCCCGCAAGATTTACGTCACTGGCTCCCGTCCAGATGTGCGCGTGCCGATGCGGGAAATTGCACAGGACGACACGCCGACTTCCTTCGGCGGCGAGCAGAATCCGCCCATTTTTGTCTATGACTGTTCCGGCTCCTACACCGACCCGGCGGCAAAGATCGACATCCGCGTCGGTCTGCCCCTTTTGCGTGAAACGTGGATTGCCGAACGGAACGACAGCGAAGCCCTGTCCGACCTCACTTCGGCCTATGGTCGCCAGCGCGCGGCAACGGCGGAACTGGCCGGATTGCGTTTTCCCGGCCTCGCCCGTCAGCCGCGCCGCGCCCAAAACGGGCGCAATGTCACCCAGATGCACTACGCCCGAAACGGCGTCATCACCCCGGAAATGGAATTTGTCGCCATTCGGGAAAACCTGAATCGCCAGCATTATCTGGAAAACCTGCGCGGCGCTGGCCCCACTGGCGAGAAAATGGCGGCAATATTGAATCGCCAGCATCCGGGACACTCTTTTGGCGCGTCGATTCCCGCTGAAATCACCCCCGAATTCGTCCGCGCCGAAGTTGCCCGTGGTCGCGCCATCATTCCGGCCAATATCAATCACCCGGAATCCGAACCGATGATTATCGGGCGCAATTTTCTCACCAAAATCAACGCCAATATCGGCAACTCCGCGCTCGGTTCCTCCATTTCCGAAGAAGTCGACAAAATGACCTGGGCGATTCGCTGGGGCGGCGATACGGTAATGGATTTATCCACTGGCAAGAATATCCACGAAACCCGCGAATGGATTATCCGCAATAGTCCCGTGCCGATTGGCACCGTACCCATTTATCAGGCACTGGAAAAAGTCGACGGCAAGGCCGAAGAACTGACCTGGGAAATCTTCCGCGATACCCTGATCGAGCAGGCCGAACAGGGCGTCGATTATTTCACCATTCACGCCGGGGTTTTGCTGCG
>JAITNI010000123.1 GCA_031290535.1 Zoogloeaceae bacterium | reverse complement strand
ATCAAGTTTGCGCTGTTTCCGCTTTCGCATCCGCTGGAGTCGAGCGCCGTCATTTCCGGGCAGATTGACGGCATCGGCACGCCAGCCGCCAAGCTGGTCGCCAAAAACCGGGAAGGCGTCAAGGTGGTCAATGAGAATCTGCCCTTGGCCAACCCCAACCATCAACAGGCGTTTGACCATCTGCTCAAGTGGTTCACGTCCTATGGCGCGGAGTGGAAAATTATTGCCGTGGGGCACCGCGTGGTGCATGGCGGCGAACGTTTTTCAAAGCCGATTCATCTGGATGAGAACACCCAAAAGCAGCTCACCGAGTTCATCCCGCTGGCCCCCCTGCACCAGCCGCACAATCTCGCGGGCATCCACGCCATTCAAACGCTGATGCCCGCCGTGCCGCAGGTGGGCTGTTTTGATACCGCCTTCCACCGCAGCCAGCCCAATGTAGCGCAAATCTACGGCCTGCCCCGTCACATTACCGCCAAGGGCGTGCGCCGTTACGGCTTCCACGGGCTTTCCTACGAATACATCGCCCGCGTGCTGCCGGAATATTCCCCCCGCGCCGAAGGCCGCGTCATCATCGCCCACCTGGGCAATGGCGCCAGCATGGCCGCGATGGTCGCCCGGCAGGGCGTCGCCACGACGATGGGCTTTACGGCCGTCGAAGGGCTGGTGATGGGCACCCGCGTCGGCAGCATCGACCCTGGCGTCCTCCTGTATCTGATGGAAAACCGGGGGATGGACGTCAAGGCGCTGACCACACTGCTGTACAAGGAATCCGGCCTGCTGGGCGTTTCCGGCATCAGCCAGGACATGCGCGACCTGCTGGATAGCGACAAACCGGAAGCGCAGGAAGCCGTTGATCTGTTCTGCTACCGCATCGCCCGCGAACTGGGTTCTCTCGCGGCGGCGGCAGGCGGGCTGGACGCGCTGGTGTTTACCGGCGGGATTGGCGAAAACGCGGTTGAAATCCGTCGCCGCGTCGCGCTGCTGGTGGGCTGGATGGGCATCAAGCTCTCGCCCGAAGACAACGCCCGCCACGAAACCCGCATCAGCGCTCCCGACAGCCCCGTTGATGTGCTGGTCATCCCCACCAATGAGGAATGGATGATCGCCTACCACACCCAGACGCTGCTGAACCTGTAAGCGCCAGAGCAGGCAAACCGCTCTCAAACGGGCGACCGGCAACAATGCCCGTCGCCCGTTTTTATCGCCGTTCCCATAATTTTCCGTTCATGGTGAAGCCCTGTCGAACCACGCCCTTCGGCAGGGCTTCAGGGCAAACGGGCGGAGGAATGATTATGGGAACAGCGATATTGTGCGGTTTCCCATGTCCGAAATCTCAAATCAAAACCCTTCCCCCTCGCGCAGATAGCGCCATCTGCCAGCGGGCAGGTCGCCCAAAAGAATTTTGCCCATGCGAATGCGTTTCAAGCCCGTCACCCGGAGGCCGATCTGTTCGCACATGCGGCGGATTTGGCGTTTTTTGCCTTCGGTGAGGACAAAGCGCAACTGGTCGTGGTTTTGCCAGACCACCTGCGCCGGTTTCAGGGGTTTGCCGTCCAGGCTCAGGCCGTGCCGCAACAGGGGTAGGGCGTTGGCGTGTGGTTCGCCTTCCACCCGCACCAGATATTCCTTTTCCATGCCGGAGTCTTCGCCGATCAACTGGCGGGCAATGCGACCATCCTGCGTCAGTACCAGGAGGCCGGTGGAGTCGATGTCCAGCCGTCCGGCCGGGGCAAGTCCTGGCAGGTGGCGGGGGTCGAATTCCGGCTCGTCGGGGGCGCGTTGCTGGTTTTCGCGCCGAATCAGCACCACCGCCGGTTCGTAGCCCGGTTCCGGCTGGCCGGAGACAAACCCGACCGGTTTGTTGAGCAGAATCGTCGCCAGCCGCGCCTGCGTTTTCCGGGCTTCGGCGGCCAGCGTGACTTTGGCGTCCGGGCGCACCCGCGCCCCCAGTTCCGTCACCCGCGCCCCATCGGCGAACACCCAGCCTTTTTCGATGTAGCGGTCAGCCTCGCGGCGGGAACACAGTCCCTGTTCGGCCAGCAGTTTGGAGACGCGCACGCCCGTTGGGGCGGCTGTGTGCGCGTCGGCGGGAGGAGTGGCGGGGTTTTCAGGGCGGGACATGCGGGTTTCCTTTGCGGCATCCGGGTTGCGAATTTCACACACTAGTTTACCGGATGCGCCGCAAAGTCGCTGCGACCTTTTCTCATCGGCAAGGATGTGGCAGCATCAGGCGCTTCGCAAAAAATCCGCAAAGAAAAAACCCTGCCCTATTCCAAAGCGTTCGGGCGAAAGCAGTTGTTGCCCTTGATTTGACGAACAACGCCCTTCGACCCGGATCAGGGCGAACGGTATTCTTCCGCGTTTCCCCAAAGAGTCTTCCTATGGCGCTTGACGCTTTTATCCTGATTTTTTCCATGCTGGCGCTGGGTTCCCTGTTCGCCCGCCTGAAGGTGCTGCCGGACAACGCGGCGGAGGTGTTGAACCGGGTGGTGATCTATCTTTGCCTGCCCGCCGCCGTGTTGCTCTACATTCCCCGCCTGCATCCCGAATGGCGGCTGTTGGGTCTGATGCTGACGCCCTGGCTGGTGGGAGGCGTCGTCTGGGCGCTCCTGACGTGCCTCAAAAAAATCTTCCACTTTCGCACGGAGGAGTACGCGGTGCTGCTGTTGTGCGTCGCGCTTGGCAATACCGGCTTTATTGGCTACCCGATGATTCACGCCCTGCTGGGCGAAACGGCGCTCGCCTACGCGGTGATCTACGACCAGTTCGGCACCTTTTTGATGCTCTCCACCGGCGGACTCTATGTCTGCGCCCAATATGGCGGCAATGCCAAACCGACGCCGGGGCTGATTCTGCGGCGCATCCTGCGCTTTCCCCCGGCGCTGGCGTTGCTGGCGGGTCTTCTGGTCATGGCGGGTCACGCGGCTCTGCCGAACCTCATGCCGAGCGCCGCGCCCGTGTGGTTCCTGCATGGCCTGCAAAGCCTGTCGAACGCCATGCTGCCGCTGGTGATGCTGGCGGTGGGGCTGTCGCTGCGCTTTCAGTTGCCAAGAAGCGAAATCCGCGCCCTGTCGGTCGGGCTGACGCTGAAACTGCTGGTTCTGCCCGCCCTCGTCTGGGGCGTCTCCCGACTGGCGGGGCTGGAAGGCGATATTTTGCGGGTCAATGTGCTGGAAACCGCCATGCCGTCCATGGTCACCGCCGCCGTGCTGGCGATGGCCCACAACCTTGCCCCGCGCCTTGCCGCCGCGATGGTGGGCTACGGCATCCTGATCGCCCTCGGTACGTTACCGCTCTGGGTCTGGCTGTTGCATTGAGCCTGCCGTCGCCAACGGAAGCAGGGGGTTTTTGCTCCTTGCGTCGCCGTGGAAAAAATCAGGCCGCCGTTTTTTCCGCCGCCAAATCCTCAACATTGACCGGCACATAGCCAACATGGCGCATGTGTTGGGCGAGGGCGGCGTCCATGGTGGCGGCGTGGTTCTCGAACCAGGCGGGCAGCTCAAGGGCCAGGGTTCGACCCAACGCGGGACGGCCTTTGTTTGCCATCGACCGTACACTCGCCATTGAGGCCAGCACCCGCTGATGCTCGCCGACATGGCAATGCAGCGGCGGAAAGGCGCTCTCTTCCATCCAGTGGTTTTCCTGCGCGAAATGCGCCTGGGTGTGGGCAATCAGGCGTTCCAGCTCGGCGAGCGCCGTCTCGTCGCCCGCTTCGGCCAGCGCCTTGACCCGCGTGATGAATTCCTGATGCGTGGCATCCATCGGCGCGTGGCCCAAAATGTAGCGTTCCTGCCATTTCCAGTCCATATTGGGGACTCCAGAGGGAAAAGGGCAATTCCAAGCGATTACCGTGCCAGAGTTTGCCGCGCTTCTCAAAATCAGAAAAACCCCTCAAATCGTATACACAAACGGCTGCGGCGGTTCCGCAAAAAACTCCCGGAAAATCCGTTTGCGCAGGGTCACGAAATCCGCGTCCGCGCGGTCACGGGGATGCGCGATGCCGTTTTCCAGAATCAGGCGGATAGTTCCGGGACGCGCCGACATGACGACAATATAATCCCCCAGATAAATGGCTTCATCGACATCATGCGTGACCAGCACCGTGGTCATGCGCTCCACCTGCCAGATGCGGATGACTTCCTCCTGCATCTGGATGCGCGTCAGCGCGTCCAGCGCGCCAAACGGCTCATCCAGCAACAGGATTTCGGGGCGGTTGGCCAGCGCGCGGGCGATGGCGACCCGCTGCGCCATGCCCCCGGAAAGTTGCGCCGGATAAGCGCGCGCAAACGCAGAAAGTCCCACAAGTTCCAGTTGTTCCTGGGTGCGCTTTTTTGCCTCTTCTCTGGAAAGATGTTCCAGTCCGAACAGGATGTTTTGTTCGACCGTCAGCCAGGGCAACAGGCGGTGTTCCTGAAACACAATGCCGCGATCCAGACCGGGGCCGCGAATCGGTTGGCCATTGAGCGTGATGTCGCCCTGAAATTCGGATTCCAGCCCGCCGATAATCCGCAACAACGTGCTTTTTCCACACCCGGACGCGCCAACGATACTGACGATTTTTCCTGTCGGGATATTGAGGCAAATATCCTGCAACGCCTGAACCGGGCCACTTTTCAGATAATATGTTTTGGACAGGGGGCCGATCTTCAGCCCCTGCAAGGGTTCCTGATGCTGCTCCGCGCTCATCCTAGTCGCCCTTATAGACCGTGCGCCAGGAAATCAGGCGGTGTTCGAGATATTTCAGGAGTTCATCCAGAATCTTGCCCATGACGCCAATCGTGAGCATCCCCAGCAGCACCTGATCTGTTTGCGAGGAAAGTCGGCCATTCATAATCATGAACCCGACACCGCTGGATGCCGCAATCAGTTCGGCGGCGACAACGCAAATCCAGGCCACCATCAACCCGACCCGAAGACCGGTCATGATGGAAGGCAACGCGCCGGGAAGAATCACCTGCATAATCAGTCGCTTGCGTGACACTTCCAGGACGCTCGCCAACTCGACAAAACGCGGGTCGGTCTGGCGGATGCCATCGACAGTGTTAATCAGCACCGGAAAGAACGCGCCCAAAAAAATGATGAACACTTTGCTCCACTCCCCGATGCCGAACCACAAGATCGCCATCGGAATCCAGGAAATAGGCGGAATCGGCTTGGTAATCTGGAAAATCAGGTCAGTCATGCGATCCAGTTTTGTGGAAAGACCAATCGCCACGCCCAGAATCAAGCCTGCCCCGGCGGCCAGCGCGAACCCTTCCAGCACCCGGCGCAGGCTCACCCACAGGTGTTCCGGCAATTCGCCGGATTTCATCATGTCGACGAAGGTGCGGGCAATTTCACTGGGGGGCGGCAGTAAAATTGGTTTGACATAACCCCAATCCACGGACAATTGCCAGACCGTCACCAGAAGGACGGGCAAAATCACATAGCCGACAAATCGTCCCGCAGATTCCAGGAAATTTTTCCCTCCCGAACCCGCGACACGAACGCCGGATTTTCCAGTCTCTGCCGCCATGCCCTTAT
>JAITNI010000228.1 GCA_031290535.1 Zoogloeaceae bacterium | reverse complement strand
TTTCAAAATTCTTGCCTTTTTGCCGTTCGTGGTAAAGCCCTGTCGAACCCTGAACGGGGAAATGGAATGCCCTTCGACCAGGCTCAGGGCGAACGGGGGGAGGAAAATTGACTTATACCCTAATCCAGCGGACAGCGGGCTTCCGCATCCAACGGTTGCTCACGATGGGCGGGGCGGGCTTCGTCCAGTTCAAAAAATTCCAGACGCAACTCGATACGGCGGCTTTCTTCGGGACTTTCTTTCAGGGCATGGAAGGAGGAGCCGCTGACCAGAAACAATTCCCGCGCCAGCAGGCGGTCGGCTTCCGGGAGCGCCGCCGGAGCCGGGGGGGCGGCCAGCAGCACACAGAGCACCCGTTCGGAGCGTTGCAGGGACAGGTTGAGGTTGTAGAGGTAACTGCCGCGCGCGTCGGCAAAGCCTTCCACCACGATGCGTTTCAGCCATTTTTCCCCAAGCGGCGCGCGCGCCAGAGCGAGCAGGCCGGGCGTGACTTCGCGCAGCAGTCGGGCCTGTTCAGCGTCCAGCGCGTGACGGTTGGTCTCGAAACGGGCGCGGTCGCCAAAATCCACCACCCGCCCGCGCACCGCCACGCCGGGAAAGCGGGCGGCGACGGTCTGGAGTTCGTCCATGAAGCGGTCAATCTCTTCCTCCCGCGCCGTTTTCCGGTCTTCAGTAGCGGCGATTTCGTGCGTGACGGAGAGCAGCGCCACCGTCATGGCGACCAGAAACAGCACCATCAAGGCCGTCATCAGATCGGAGAAGGAAATCCAGAATGGCCGCTCCGCCTCGTCCCGGCGGGGCGGCGGCGGACGCCGTTTGCCACTCATCGCGCCCAGGCTCATTTGCGGCTCGCCAATGTTTCCAGCGTGTCGCCCAACGCCTCGATGGCCCCTTTCAGGTAATCGACAGCGGTCGCCAGCTCCCGGTGAAACTGGGCGTTGCCCTGGCGCAGGGTGCGCTCGACATTTTCAGCAAAACTGGCGTGCGCTTCGGCAAGCACCCTGCTGACGCCTTCCAGATAATTGCCCGCGTCCAGCTCGGCGCGCCCCAGAGCGCTCCCCGCCGTTTCCATGCGGGCGACCAGTTCCGTGGTCAGCGCGGTTTCGCGGCGGGCGTTGTCCAGCAGATCGCGGAGGTCATCCATCAGGTGCGCCAGCGCCGCGCGGTGTTGACCCTGTTCGCGCATCACCGCGCTGGCGTCCTGTGCGGCGGCGGCCAGCGTGCCGGAAGCGGCAAGCAATTGCCCGCTCGCCTGCGAAAAAGTGTCAGCGGCGCGGCCTACCCCTTGCCCTGCCGTCTGCCATTGTCCGGCGGCGTGGGTTGCCGCGCCCTGCCCGACCTGATCCAGACGGGCGGCAGTCTTGCCCAGTTCCGCCACCACACGCTGCAAGGATTCGGCAGCACGGGTCAGCGATCCTTCCATCCCGGCCTGTCCCTGTCCCAAATGTGTGTTGATCTGGTTGGTGAATTGTTCCAGCAAGGGCGCCAGCGTGCGACTGACCGCCTCGCCCTGACTGCCGCCGGCCTTCTCCACAGCGGCAGCCATGCGGGTCAAAGGCTCGCGCAGCGCCTGACCGACGGCCTGAGACACCGCCTTCGCCACGGCGGCGGCCATTTCGCCTTGCTGCCGGACGGCCTCGGCCTGTTGCTGGCGGCTCATTTCTTCCAGACTGTGCCGCAGTTCGGCCACCAGCGCGGCGCGCAGTTCGCCGCCCTGCCGGGCGGAGGCCTCGCTGGCTTCCACCAGACGCAGCAGATATTCTTCCTCAACGCCGCCTTCAAACAGGCCGTCAATCAGTTCATCCAGCCGCGCCACTTGCCGGAAGGCCAGCGTCACCAGCGATTTTTCAATCCAGGTGGCGAACATTGCCAGCGTGATCGCCAGCGCGGAGACCTGAAAAGCGTGGCCGACGCCCTGAATCAGATGTTTGAGGCTCAGGCGCACCGTATCCGTATCGCTATTGACCTCAAAATGCGTGAGGCCCGCAATCAGTCCGGCAAAGGTGCCGATAATGCCAATGCCGGTGAGAATGCCGGGCAGATGTTTGTAGAACTCGGTCTTGAGCGGCGTTTCCACCAGCGTCGTCACGTTGAAAAACTGCTCGGCCATCGCCGTCGCCCGCCATGTCCGGGGCGCATTGGGCGCGGGGAGGACTGTATGCAGGGTCTGCGCGTATTCCCGCCAGAGGTGGGTGAGACGCGGGGAGGTCATCACCTCGCGGGCGATGGTCTCCGGCGTGGGGGAAACACCGCCCTCTCCCGCCAGACGCGCCAACGCCCGCGTGGCGCGACGCAAATCCCTGAGCAGCAGGCAGGCGGGCAGCACAAAGCGCAGCACAAACCCGATGGCGATCAGCACCAGCAAGGCAAAAATAAACACCACTCCGCCCGCAGCGTTCCAGAGAGAGGTCAGATTCATAAAGCGACGCGCCTGCCGGTTTGGGTCATGACGAGGGTTTCCAATGAAAACACAGAAAGGAGGAAGGATAGCCGCAATTGCCACAAATGAAAAATCGCCCCGGAGGGCGATTCTGGAAAAGCGTACGCTTGCAAGTTTCTCAAGCCTTGCGCCGACGCCGCGCCACAAGACCCATGAAGCCCAGACCCGCCAACAACATGGCGTAGGTTCCGGGTTCGGGAACGGCAAAGGCGGCGGCCTGTCGGGCATTATCGAAGCGGTCGGGGTGAATGCAGAAGGCCAGTAGCAGGGCGATGGTCTGTTCGCCCACGCCGGGAATGGAATCAAGCAGGTCACGCTTGCCCTTCATGTCCGGGTCGCGGTCGATGTGTTGGCGAATAGTTTTGGCAAGCGCCTTGATCTGCTCATTGAGCCAGTCCAGATGTTGCGCGATGCCTGCCCGCACCGCCTCGCGGGAGACCTCAAGGCGATTGCCTTCCTGAATACGCATGGCGTGCAGGG
>JAITNI010000128.1 GCA_031290535.1 Zoogloeaceae bacterium | reverse complement strand
CCAGCCGAGCGTTTTTTGCGGCGCGGCGGCGTCATAAAACCCCGCCACATGATGATTGCCGGAAAGCGCGTGACACACCAGCACGGCGTTGCTTTTTGCCGCATTCAGCGTGCCATAGGTTTCATAGACCAGCGTGAAGCCGGGCAGAGAAGCGCCGCTTTTGAGCGTCAGGGGCGTCCCGAATGTCGCCGTCTGGGGGGCAACCAGCCCCACGGAAGAAAGATCGTTCATGAGATTCCAAAACAAAAACCCAGTCGGCCAAAGCGGCGAGACTGGGCAAGCATGCGCCTCGCTTTAGCCGTATTTTTAGCGCGCCCCGCAAGCTGAGTTCAAACCGGCGCGTTCCGGGAAACCCCGGACAGGAGAACAGTAACGGCTGGCAGGGGAAAAGTCAATGCAGGGAAGCGGAGCCATCGCACAAAGGTTTTCCCCCGTATCTCCGGCGCGAAGCGCCATTTATAGCGATCCCCACAATAATTCATCCACCCGTTCGCCATGAAGCTCGGTCGTTGAGCGTAGTTCGACAGGGCTTTACCACGAACGGAAAATTTTGGGAACAACGATATTCCCCTCTCCCCTCGTGGAACTGTACAGGGGACAAGCAAGATCGCAGGATTTTCCCTTCTCCCCTTGGGGGAGAAGCTGCCCCGACTTCGGGCGGATGAGGGGAGGCGTTCAGAATGTGGAAGCGCTTCTGCAACCTGAACCACCACACCTCACCCTCCCGGCACAGGGGCATTGAGTTTATCGACGGCTTCCTTGATTTTGCCGGTTTCGTCCAGGCGCAGGATGCGGCGCACGAGGGGGGCGAGTTCGGCGGCGTCGGCCTGCACCACCCGGCTTTTGACTTCCAGAATCTGGGAGGGATGCATGGAAAAGGTACGCAGGCCCATGCCGATCAGGAGGCGGGTAAACTTGGGCGCGCCCGCCATTTCGCCGCACACGGCAATGGGAATGCCCGCCTTTTCGGCGCTGGTGATGGCGTGCGCCACCAGCATCACCACCGCTGGATGCAGGGGGTCGTAAAGGTTCGCCACCTGTTCGTCGGTACGGTCGATGGCCAGGGTGTACTGAATCAGGTCGTTGGTGCCGATGGACAGAAAGTCGAGGCGCTTCAAAAACATCTGGATCGCCAGCGCCGCGCCGGGGACTTCGATCATGCCGCCGACTTCCATGTGCTCGTCGAAGGAAATTTTTTCGTCTTTCAGGCTCTCCTTGGCCTGCGCCACCATCGCCAGCATGGCGTCGATCTGATGTGCGTGCGAAAGCATGGGAATCAGGAGCCTGATCTTGCCGTAATGGGAGGCCCGCAGGATGGCGCGCAGTTGCCCCAAAAACATCGGCGGATTCGCCAGCGACAGGCGGATGGCGCGCCGCCCCAGCGCCGGATTGGTCTTCGTGCGCTGCGTGTCGATGGTCTTGTCGCCGCCCAGATCGAAGGTGCGAATGGTGATCGGGCGTTTTTCCATCAGGCGGATGACGCGCCGGTACGCCTCGAACTGTTCGTCCTCCGTCGGCACGTTGCCCCGACCCAGAAAGAGAAATTCGGTGCGGAACAGGCCAACGCCCTCTGCGCCGGATTCGATGGCCATCTTGGCGTCATCGGGCAGCTCGATATTGGCCATCAGACGGACGGCAACGCCATCGCGCGTCTCGGATGGAGCGGATTTCAGGCGTTTCAACTTGGAACGCTCCAGTTCCAGTTGTTCCTTGCGAATCCGGTATTCGTCCAGAATGCGCTCGTCCGGGTCGACGATCAGGACGCCGCATATGCCATCGACAATCAGCGACTCGCCATCGCGGATGATGGCGCGGGCGTTCTTGACGCCCACCACAGCGGGAATCGCCATGCTGCGCGACAAAATGGCCGTGTGCGAAGTCGCGCCGCCGACATCGGTCGCAAAGGCGGCAAAGCGGCGATCCTTGAAGGCGATCACCTCGGTCGGAGCCAGATCGTGCGCGACGACAATCAGATTTTCTCCGCTCGCCGCCGCCTTGACCCTTTTCAGCATGGCGCGACCGGGATGCCCAAGTAATTCCTTCACCACCCGTTCCACCACCTGCACCACATCGGCCTTGCGCTCGCGCAGATAGGGGTCTTCAAACTGCTCGAACTGCTTCACGAGGATTTCCATCTGCTGCACCAGCGCCCATTCGGCGTTGCAGTGTTTTTCGCGGATGAGGGCTTTCGGCGCTTCCGTGAATTCCGGGTCGTTCAAAAAAGTGGCGTGCAGGTCGATGAAGGCCAGCAATTCGCTCGGCAGATGCTCGGTGTTTTCTTCCCGAATGGCGATCAGTTCGTCCTGCACCGCCGCCACGGCTTCCTCAAAGCGGGCCAGTTCCTTGTCCACCTGACGCGGATTGATCGTCAGATGCGCCACTTCCAGCGTCGCGTGCGACATCAGAAAGGCGCGGCCAATGGCAATGCCGCCGGAAACGCCCAGACCGTGCAGTGTAAAACTCACTCGCCTTCTCCAAAACGATCTGCAATCAAATGAAGGAGCGCCCGCATGGCTTCTTCCTCGTCGCGTCCTTCGGTTTCCAGGGTGAGCGTACTCCCCTGCCCCGCCGCCAGCATCATCACGCCCATGATGCTTTTGGCGTTGATGCGCCGCCCTTTTCTTTCCGCCCACACATCGCTCGCAAAGTTGCTGGCGGTCTGGGTCAATTTCGCCGACGCGCGGGCGTGCAGACCCAGTTTATTGATGATTTCCGTTTCCTGACGCTGCATCAAATATCCTTTAGCATGTTCAACACCCCATCCCGCGCGCCGCTGATGACTTTAGTCACCAGATTTTCCATCCCCTTGTCCCGATAGGTCAAGGCGCGCAGCAACATGGGCAGATTGACGCCCGCCACGCCTTCCACCCGACCGGGCTGCAAGAGTTTCAGGACGACATTGGCGGGCGTCGCGCCATAAATATCGGTCATCACCAGCACGCCCTGCCCTTCATCCAGTGCCTGCACCAGTTTTTGCGCCGTGGGCAGAATATCCAGCGGATCGTCCTGCGCCGCGACGCCCAACTGCGCCAACCGGGAAGGTCGCCGGTTCAGGACGTGGCAGACATTTTGCAGCAAGGCTTCGCCCATCGCGCCGTGGGTGACAAGCAGAATACCAATCATCGCAGCAGACCCCTGCAAAAATTATCCGGGGCAATACGATCCCCCGCTCCGACGCTCATTTTGTCACATTCCGCAAAGGATGCAAGCCGCTTTTCCAGCGGAAAGGCCAAGCGGCGCATGAAAAACCGGCGGCGCGGATGATATGATTTGCGTCTTCGGCGTCTTTTCGCATTCCCAATTCACTTCAGGAGCATTCCCTCATGGGCAACCGGCTTTCCAAAATCATCACCCGCACGGGCGACGCGGGCAGCACCGGGCTGGGCGACGGTTCGCGCACCCGCAAGGATAGCCTGCGGATTCACGCCATTGGCGAAGTTGACGAACTCAATTCCAGTCTGGGCCTGTTACTGACCGAGGCCAGCCTGCCCGAATCCGCACGAAAAATCCTGCTCGACATTCAGCATGACCTGTTCGATCTGGGCGGCGAATTGAGCCTGCCGGGAAAAAGCCTGATGACGGACGCCCCCGTCGCCCGTCTGGAAGCCGTCGCCCAGGCGCTCAATGCCGACCTGCCGCGTTTGAAGGAATTCATCCTCCCCGGCGGCAGCCGCGCCGCCGCGCTGGCGCACCTCGCCCGCGCCATCTGCCGCCGCGCCGAACGCGCCCTGGCCGGACTGGACGCCGCCGAACAAAATCTCTCCGAAAACGCCCGCCGCTACATCAACCGCCTCTCCGACCTGCTCTTCATCCTCGCCCGCGCCCTCAACCAGTCCGCCGACTGCGGCGATGTGCTCTGGCAGCGGGAGCGGGAGGCGACATAAAACATGAAGCGTCAAAAGGTATGGCGTATGCAAGTGCACGGGAACGGCGCGATATATTGCTGGCTTTCTCTGCCCAAAGATTGGAATGCGGCGCGGATTGCCCATGAATACCGGAAAATCCTTGTGGCGCTGCTGAACATCGAATACATCACGCCTACAGAAGGTCAGGAATGGCTTGGCATCGCTCAAAAAATGCCGAAAGAACTTCGGGGAATCCTGATTGACGAACTGAAAGCCGGGAACTGTTTTTCGAGAATCGAAATTGCCAACTGGCCCCACAAGGGCAGCATCGTGGTGGCACTGCCAAAAAGGTTCCAAAAATCCAGCCGGAATTATTCCCCGCAAACCTTCTGGCGCGATCTGAATGACCCGCATTACTGCACGGAAGAAATTGCACAAACGGTAGAAGGCATACACATTTGCTGATTTTCTGAACATGGGAAGCCTGCATGAATCCAGAATTTCGCGCCAGCAGCCTAGGCCGCCGATGGCTAAAAGCCGCCCGTGACTGAAGCGTGACGCGCGGCGCGGCTCGCTCCAGCTTCTCGCCGCCCCCTACGGGTTGGGGGGGCATTCGGTT
>JAITNI010000120.1 GCA_031290535.1 Zoogloeaceae bacterium | reverse complement strand
GAAGAGCGTGGTTCGACAGGGCTTCACCACGAACGGGAGGGAGAGGCAGGCTCATCATGAACGGAAAACTATGGGAACGGCTATAACACACGCGACTTCTCCGCTTTCTTCAAAAACGGCACGGTTGCGTAAAAATTTTCGCGCCGCGCCACAAAATTCTTGCAAAGAAATTTTGCTTGTGCAAATATTGCCGCAACGAATGACGAAATGCGGAGTATAAAATTTATTCCGTAAAAAATTTTTCACAGGTAATCATTGAGGGCAAGACATGCATCCGGGAGATCAGGCAGGCGCACGCGAGGACTTCATTATCAAGATCAGTTGTCCGGCAACGACGGGGATTGTGGCGGCGGTGACGTCCTTTCTGGCCGAGCGGCAGTGCTACATCAGCGAGATGGCACAGTTTGACGATGAAGTCAGCACCCGTTTTTTTATGCGGGCGGTGTTTCATTTTACGCAGGGCGAGGCGGTGGAGATTGAAGCGTTTCAGCGCGAATTCGCGGCGGCCACGGCGCGCTTTCAGATGGAGTGGGCGCTCTACAGTTCCCGGCGGCCCATGCGCGTGGTCATTCTGGTGAGCAAGTATGACCACTGCTTTGCCGATCTGCTGTATCGCTTTCACAAGGGCGAGCTGGAGATGGACATTGTCGCCGTGGTCTCCAACCATCTGGACTTGCGCCCGATGGCCGAGCGCGAGGGCATTCGCTTTATCTATCTGCCTGTCACCCAGGACAACAAGACGGCGCAGGAACAAGCGCTGATTCGCATTGTCGAGGAAACCCGGACGGAACTGGTGATTCTCGCCCGTTACATGCAGATTCTTTCCGACAGCCTGTGCCGCCAGCTTTCCGGGCGCGCCATCAACATCCATCATTCCTTCCTGCCCGGCTTCAAAGGCGCAAAACCCTATCATCAGGCGCATGACCGGGGCGTGAAGCTGATTGGCGCGACGGCGCATTATGTGACCTCCGATCTGGACGAAGGGCCGATCATCGAGCAGGAAGTGCAGCGCGTCGATCACGCCTATTCGCCGGATGATCTGGTGGCTGTCGGGCGCGATACCGAGACCGTGGCGCTGTCCAAGGCCGTCAAATACCACTTGCAGCACCGGGTGTTTCTCAATCACGACAAAACGGTGGTGTTCAAATGAACGCCGCCCGCATGGACGGCAAGGCAGCGAAAAACATCCCCGCGCCCGCCGTATAACCCGCCCTTCCAGGAGGCATCATGCCCTTTGCCCTGCTGAAATATGCTTTTTCGTCCGATCCCCCGATCGAACCCGACCTGCCGCCGCCAACAGACTTGAAGCCCGGTTACGACGTGGTGATTATCGGCGGCGGCGGGCATGGTCTTGCCACGGCGTATTACCTGGCCAAAACGCACGGCGTCACGAATGTCGCGGTGCTGGAAAAGGGCTATCTGGGCGGCGGCAACACGGCCCGCAATACGGCGGTCATCCGTTCCAATTACCTGACGCCCGAAGGCGTGAAATTCTATATCGAGTCGGTCAAACTCTTTCGTGACCTGTCGAACGAGCTGGATTTCAACATCATGTATTCCGAGCGCGGCCAACTGACGCTGGCGCACACGGACGCCACAGTGCGCGCCTTTCGCCAGCGGGCCGAAGTCAATCGCCATTTTGGCGGGCGCACCGAAATGCTCGACCGCCCGCAAATCCGCGCCCTCGTGCCGACGCTGAATCTGGATACCGGCCATCTGCCCGTGCTGGCCGGGTTGTGGCACATCGATGGCGCGACCGCCCGTCATGACGCAGTGGCCTGGGGCTACGCGAAGGGCGCGGCGCGGCGCGGCGTGGAACTCCATCCCCTGACCGAGGTGAAAGATTTCGTGATCGAGCACAACCGCGTCACTGCCGTCAAGACCAATCGCGGCGTCATCAAATGCGGCTGCGCGGTGCAGGCCGTGGCGGGGTCGAGTTCCATTCTGCTCAACAAGGCGGGCATTCGCGCCCCGATTCACACCTATCCCTTGCAGGCGATGGTGACGCAGCCCGTCAAACCCTTTCTGACGCCGATGGTGAGTTCCTCGGCACTACATTGCTACGTGCAGCAGACCGGGCGCGGCGAAGTGCTGATCGGCGGCGGCTCCGACCCCTACCCGCTGTATCACACGCGCTCAACGCTGGAATTGAAGGAAGGCTTGCTGGCGCACGCCATCGAAATGTTCCCCTTCCTCGCCAACGCCAAACTGATGCGGCAATGGGCGGGCAGCACCGACATGACGCCGGACTACAGCCCGATCATGGGACGTTCCCCCATCGACAACTACTATCTTGACGCAGGCTGGGGCACCTACGGCTTCAAGGCAACGCCGATCTGCGGCAAGACGATGGCCGAACTCGTCGCCAGCGGCGGCCAGACGCCGGAACTGATTCAACCCTTTGGCCTGGCGCGTTTTTCCCGCTTCCAGCAGATCAACGAAATGGGCGCAACCGCCGCCAGCCATTGACGACAACAGGGAGACCGTCTCATGAAAATCATGCCCTGCCCGCTCAACGGGCCACGCAACATCAGCGAATTCACCTACGGCGGCGAACTGACCGCCATGCCCGACCCGGCGCGCTGCACGGACGCCGAATGGGCCGATTACGTGTTCAACCAGTCGAACCTCGCGGGCGTCGTGCGGGAATGGTGGCTGCACAACGCATCGAGCTACTGGTTCCTCGCCGAGCGCGATACCGTGACGGACGAAATCCTGCGGACGTTCGACCCCAGGGAAATTTTCAGTCAGCGGGTGGAATTTCGCGCCCCCGATCCCGAGGAGCATCCCGCATGAACCCCCCGCCGCTTTCCCGCCTGCCCGCGCCATTGGGGCGTCTGATCGACCGCCGCCAGCCGGTGTCCTTCACCTTTGAGGGCGTCGCCTATCAGGGCGTGCAGGGCGATTCCATCGCCAGCGCCCTGCTGGCGAATGGCCGCTGGCTTTTGTCGCGCTCGTTCAAATATCACCGTCCGCGTGGCCCGCTCACCTTGGCCGGACAGGACGCCAACACGATGGTGCAACTGCCGGATGAAGCCAACGCGCTGGCCGACCTTGCTCCCGTGACGCCGGGGCTTGTCGTGACAGGGCAAAATTACAGCGGTTCGCTCGACCATGACCGCGACGCCATTCTGAGCCGCTTTTCCCGCTTCATGCCGGTCGGGTTTTACTACCGCGCCTTCTATAAACCCAAAGGCGTCTGGAAATACTGGGAATCGTTCATCCGCGCCAAGGCGGGGCTAGGTAAACTCAATCTGGCGTTCAAACCCACGGTTCACGACAAGGAATATCTGTTCGCCGATGTCGCCGTGATCGGCTCCGGCCCGGCGGGACTAACGGCGGCGCTGGCAGCGGCGGCAGCGGGCGCGAAAGTGCTGCTGGTCGAACAGGAATCCCTGTTGGGCGGTTCGCTCAACTGGGCGCGTTTTGATCTGGAAGGGAGGAAAGGGGAAGAAACAGCGCGCGCGCTCGTGGAGGCGGTGACGCGCCATCCCGGCATTCGCGTCCTGACAAACGCCGTCTGCAACGCCTGGTTTGCCGACAATTACCTGCCCATCATTAGCGGCAAACGCCTGTACAAAGCGCGGGCAAAACAGTGTATTGTCGCCAGCGGCGCGTTTGACCAGCCAGTCATTTTCAGGAATAACGACCTGCCCGGCGTCCTGCTCGCCAGCGCCGCGCAGCGGCTGATGAAGCTCTACGCCGTCCGCCCCGGCCAGCGGGCTGTCGTGCTGACCGGGCATGATGATGGCTATCTGGCGGCGCTGGATTTGCTGGACGCGCAGGTGGAAGTGGCCGCCCTCATCGACCTGCGCCCCCGCGCCCAGGCCAGCACGCCCCTGGCGGAAGCCCTGCAATTGA